>JBPYEE010000140.1:0-12290 GCA_051985095.1 Vicinamibacterales bacterium
TTTTGGCTGTTTTTCTCGCTGATCGTTGATGGGGCGCTCGGCGGCAGCGCTTTCCCGCATACGAACCCTCAGGCCATGACCGGAGCGTGCTCGCAGTGTGGTCCAACTATCCGTCGCCTTCGATCTCGTGTGACTAATGTCCTCGATCATGCGGTCACATGCCCAACTCGTCGCGAAAAGGACATGGTTTTCGACAGCTCGGGCGACGATCCACAGGCCATTCGCGGGTGCCGCCCAGTCAACGTTCATCGTCTTGGCTGATCCGTGGGACACAACGGGTTTACCGAATCCCGAACACGCGCTGGGCCGCAGTCCGGAACCTATCGCGGTGGCGCCCCGTGACGAACATCCACGACAGCGCGCGGACGGTGACCGGCAGCTTTCCGCAATTGCCTCCCGGCGTGTCCGTGAACCAGGCGGTCAGGGTCTGAAGCGGCCGGTCCCGCAATTCGTCAAGTTGAGCAACGCGATGAACGCAGCCGACCGTACAGAATGGCGCGCACGCTTTCACGTTATGGTACTCACGTTCGAGGTCCCCCTGGGCGTACCGCTCCAGTGGAATGCCTGGATGCCCCCGCTGCTGGGAGCACCAGTGCACCAGGCCGTCTTCGCAGACGTAGAGGTATCGGCCACCAGCCCGGCACGACCACACGTTCGGTCGTCCTTCTGACAGATTGCGTTGAAAACGGTTGTAGTTCGCAAAGTCGAACAGCGATGTGCCCATTCCGGCGATCGCGTCGAGGACGCTTCGTTGCAGGTCGTTGAGCGGCAGGAGTTGTCCGTGATGATCGTGGATGATGCCCACTGTTGTGGAGAACCCAAGCGCCGTGGCGTTTCCTGCGATGACGAGCGCGTCGTCCGGAACTCGAATGGCGCTGCCCACCACGACGTTGATCGTGACGTCAAATTCGGCATACTGCGCGAGCCATTGGAGCTTCTGATCCAGCATCTTCAGGCTTTTCTTCGACACCTCGTCCGGCACCACGTTATCGAGGCTGATCTGTAGATGGTCGAGACCAGAACGATTGAGTCGTGTAATCCGATCGGCGGTCAGTAAATACCCGTTCGTGATAATCGTCGCAATCATGTCGCGGCGCCGGATCGTCGAGACAATCTCGTCAACGTCGGGATGGAGCAGCGGCTCGCCGCCGCTTAGTGTGACAATGCCGGTGCCCAGCGCAGCCAGCAGGTCGACGCGGCGCAGCACATCAGCAGTCGGTACCGGCTGCGATACGTGATCGAATTCATCGCAGTAGACGCAAGCCAGGTTGCACCGACGCGTCGGGATGAGATGGGCCGCGATCGGGTCGTAAGGATGCGTAAACGCCCGCACTATCATCCTTGCTTGCCGGATTCGGCGCCGGAGTTTGCGAACAGGTCGAAAGACGGGGACTAGGTTCATCGCAGGGTGAAGAGCGATTCGCTTGTACGATACGCCGTGCGTCTGGCTTCTTCAATCCTTCTGGGCTGAGGCTCAGCAGGTGCCGTGGCAGCGTGGCGCGAGATCGCATCTCGCGTTCTTCGACCCGAGCACCGTGACGGCCGTGTGGGGTGTGGCAATTCGATCCTCTTAAAAAGCGTGTCCCTGCAGAAAACCCGTCCGGGCGCTGACGGTGTTGCGACGACCGCTTATCAAGGTCTCCGGAGAGTGACACAACGAGGGTCCGGCTGCGGAACTCGAAAGTGTTTGCGGTTTTTCTTGCTGATCATTGAAGAGCACTCAAGCGGTCGTCCGCGGATATTCCAACCAGCCGGTTATTTCGGGTTTCCGAGCCGATGAAGGAAATCGCTGATCCTTGCGGCGGGTGCCGTTCCGAGTACGATCACGGTCAATGACTGACGTCGATATCGCACGACACTACAGCAGTGGCGATTTACTCGGCCGGCTGAACGCAGCGCTCTTGAGCGACGGCGTCGACCCGGATCACCCAACGCTCGAGGGACTTGCGCCGTACGATCAATTCCACGGCCGCGGCATGGACGCGACGGTGGAGGTCGCCAGCCTGATGCCGGTGAGGCCGAACGATGCGATCCTCGACGTCGGGAGCGGCATTGGCGGGCCTGCGCGCTACGTCGCGTCGCGGTTCGGATGCCGCGTCACCGGCATCGATCTGACTCCGGAGTTCACCGAGGTCGCGCGGCACTTCACGCGGCTGCTCGGCCTCGACGATCGCGTATCGTTCGAGCTCGGCAACGCGCTTAGTCTTCCGTTCGGCGACGCCAGCTTCGATGGCGCGTATTCGATGAACGTTTCGATGAACATCGAGGACAAGGCCGGATTCCATCGCGAGATCGCGCGCGTGCTCAAGCCGGGCGGCTGGGTTGTCCTGGCGGAGATTGCGAAGGGCGTGCGTGGCGATCTTGAGTATCCGACGCCGTGGGCGCGAACCGCGGCGACCAGCTTCCTCTCGGCAGCGGACGAGACGCGCCAGAGCCTGACGGCTGCAGGGTTCGACATCACCGCGATGCACGACACGCGCGAGCAGGCTCTAGCGTTCGGCGCGCGCGCCCGCGCGATGATCGAACGCGGGGAGAAGTCGCCGTCCAGGGCCGTTCAGCTGATACACGGCAGGATCGCGCAGGACGCCATGGCCAACTCATCACGCGCGCAGGCCGACGGACGAATCGTCCCGATCGAGATCCTGGCGCGCAAGGTCGGACGCGTATGAAGCTGATCGAGACTCAGGTGGCCGCATGTCGACGTCGCGCAATCAAGGAACGCCGACGTGAAACCGACTCGTCCATGGGTTGCCACGGTCGTGCAGCCCGATACGCTCATTCGTCGGCATCGAAAAGATTCAGGTTGTTCTGACGGTGGAACTCAAAGGCGCCGGGCCGCCCACCGATTCCAGCAATGGAGCGCTCCGGGGAAGTCGGCAGGATGCCGAGCGACTCACTGAACGTTGCTTTGAATGAACTCCCAGTGCGAGGTCTGAAAAAAGATCTCTCCGCTGCCGCTGACGAAGGCAGCGTGCGCCGACGGATCGAGACCCAACCGATCGGCCATCCACGCCGTGGGATAGCCTAGATACCCATAAACGCCGACCAGGCAAGGCGCCGACGTTGCGGTATCGCAACCCGGCTGGCCCGAAATGTCGTTATGCGTCGGCCCTATCAACGTTGCAGTCAGTTTCGGCACGGCGTTTGGCACGGCAGCGTAGAACGCCGCGAGCGACTGCTCGCCCACTTGCTGCGCTGGCTGGAGCTGAATCGGCGGCGAGATCGGAATATCGTTTGATCCGTCGACGAAGAACACCGAGCCCTGCATGATGTCCTTGGTGTCCAACACCTGATTCGGGGCACAGAGGCAAAATTGCTGTCCCGGCAATTCGATCGGTATGACCGTCGAAATCTCCCCATTGGATGCAATCATCGCGCGAGTGACACCGCCAGCGCCCTGGGAGTGTCCGATCGCGCCGATGTGGCTCGTATCCAGCTTGTTGAAAAAGACACTGCCAGGGTCGTTGTTTGCCTGCACCATGAAATGCGCCGCATCCAAGATCGTCGTGCCGTCGCCGGTGAACCGATCCCTGGTCGCCACGACGACGAAGCCCCAGGACGCCAGATGACGCAGAAAGTACAAAGCACCGCTCGAAATCCCGCCCGTACCGTTGCCCCAGGTGATGATCGGGTGCGGGGACCCCGCGGTCAGGTTGGTCGGATAATACAAATCGCATTGATTGCCCCGATGGTCGCAGGGATTTGGACTGAGCGCTACGGTCACGGCCTGAGCGCCCGGTGCCGCGTACTTCTTTTCGATCGCCCCGGTAGGATGATCGTCAATCTTCCCACAACTGGCGAGCGACAGCGATACGATCACCCACACCAGAAAGTAACAACGTCGGCGCCGCATCAAGATTCGCTCCCCAAGATATGTGCTTCTCGTCTTCTTTCGCTCGCCCGGTCTCTGTGGACCGATAAGGTCGGCGGCCGTCGCCCGCGCGTGGCTGCAGATCACAGATGGCGCGAGGGCCGCGGCCATCTTCGCGAAGGCCCGCATGGACAATGTCGATTACCTCGTTGTGCGGCTCGCTTGTTTGCCGGGGTCAGGAAGGGCGTTCCGCCATCTGATCTGCGAACGAGTTTCCGGCGGCAGCCTCCCGAGAACGGCTGTGCAGAGGCCCGTAAGGCCGCCAGAGATGTTGTCCAACTCATCTGAGGCGAGGCCTTCGGTGCGAGTTCCTCAATGAAGTACTTGATCGGGATTCCGATTTGAGCTTCGAGACTCGGCGACACGCTACACCGGCGCATGTCCGTCGGAACGAAATTCGTTCGGGTCTTCCGTCAAATATGAGGAACCCCGCGACGTGCGGCCGAATAGCTGGAGACGAAACGCTCGCCGTCGCCAAGTTCTCGGACAACTCGCCTTGTTACGCTCTCTCTTCGCTGGATCGCCTTCGTAAGAGAGTGGCTGTGCCTATTCTAAGAACCATATAACGCAGAAGCCCAGCCCGGTGTTGCCGTTCTTGCCACTTCCGCGGCCTGGCCGGCAGGTGACTGGAGCAATCGGAACACATCGTACGAGTACCGGCACTCTCGCTGGTCACCGTGGCGCAATCCGGCCTTGGTTATCGAACCACCGACGAAGGCCGTGACAATCACGACCTTGTCCCAGGGAATTTCCGTTTCGGGTCCACAGTGGTGATTCTGCCAGCCGTCAGACCGCCGACCGGCAAGTCGTCAGTACGGCTTCACCGTCGCAGCCGTGTAGAGACTGAGCGCTGACTTTGCGCCTCTTCGATCTTGACCGCCGAACGCACGAACTCGTTCGCTGCTGTCGTGGCGGACGGATACCGCCAACAAGGTCTGTCGGGCGGCATCCATTGCGCCCAGCTCAACGCGGAAACGATCTGCGACGTGAGCAGCCGTCCCTACGGCGAGGGCGACCGGCTTGGCGCGGCGCTCCTTGCCACTCGGCGCCTCGAGCTAGGAGGCCAACACGACGGTCCGTGCGTCGCGTCCGACAAACTGACTGTGGTACAGCTCGGCGTACGGCCCTCTCGCGTCGAGGAGCTCCTTATGCGTACCCCGCTCGACGATGCGGCCGTGCTCCATCATCAGGATGACGTCCGCGTTGCGAACCGTCGACAGCCGGTGGGCGATGACGAACGTCGTCCGGCCTCGCATGAGACGCGCCATCGCTCTCTGGATGAGGATCTCCGTGCGCGTGTCGACGCTGCTCGTCGCTTCGTCGAGAATCAGAATTGCCGGATCGGAGAGGAACGCACGCGCGATCGTCAGCAGCTGTTTCTGCCCTTCGGAAAGGTTGCTCGCCACCTCGTTGACCGGAGTGTCGTAGTTCTCCGGTAGCGTCCGGATGAAGTGGTCCGCCTGGGCCGCCTGGGCGGCCTTTACGATCGTCTCCTCGCTCGCGTTCGAGCGCCCGTACGCGATGTTCTCGCGCATCGTGCCCGAAAACAGCCATGTGTCCTGCAGCACCATGCCGAAGGTCCGACGCAGCGCGCCGCGCTGTAACGCGCGGATGTCGACACCGTCGACACGAATTGCGCCGGCGTCGACGTCGTAGAACCGCATCAGCAGGTTGACGAGCGTCGTCTTGCCCGCACCGGTTGGCCCGACGATCGCGACCGTCTGGCCTGGCGCAACGTCGAGCGACAGGTCGTCGATGAGCGGCACCGCCTCCTTGTAGCGAAAGCTCACACGGTCGAACTGGACCGCGCCCCGAGGCGCGAGCGATGCCGTGGCTTCCGCAGCGTCCGGCGGCTCTTCAGGCTCGTCGAGCAGCTCGAACACACGCTCGGCCGACACCACTGTGAGCTGGATCACGTTCACGATGCCGCTCAGCTGCGTGATTGGCATGTTGAACTGTCGGCCGTATGAGATGAACGCCTGGACGTCGCCGATCGCGATTGCCTGGCGCGTCACGAGCACGCCGCCGATCACGGCCACGAGCACGTAGCCGATGTTGCCGACGAACATCATCGTCGGCCAGATGATGCCCGTGACGAACTGCGCGCGCCAGGCGCCGTCGTAGTAGTCCTGATTCAACTCTTCGAAGACCGCGATCGATTTCTGCTGATGGCCGAACGCGGTGATGATCGTGTGTCCCGCGTACATTTCGGCGACGTGACCGTTCAGGCCGCCGAGTGCGACCTGCTGCTTCATGAAGAACTTCTGCGACCGCTTCGCGATGCGCGCGACGATGACGATACTCAATGGCAATGTCACGATGATCGCGAACGTCAGGATCCAGCTGATCGTCAGCATCATCACGATGACGCCGCCGAGCGTCAGCGCCGACGTTAGCAGCTGAGTCAGGTTCTGCTGCAGCGTGGCGCTGATGCTGTCCAGATCGTTCACGGCGCGGCTCATAACCTCGCCGCGAGTCCGCGAGTCGAAGAATTTCAATGGGAGTCGATCGAACTTCGCATCGACCTCGCGCCGGATCGCGTACACGGTGTTCTGCGCGATACCGGCCATGAGGTACTGCATCAGATACTGAAACGTGTTGCCGATGACGTAAAGCACGACGAGTCCGCCGAGGACGCGGCCCACATAGTCAAAATCGATCGCGGCGCCGGGCACGCCGTTCGCCTTCGCGACGAAGCCTTCGAACACACGCGTCGTCGCCAGGCCGAGAATCTTTGGACCGAGGACACTGAACACCGTACCCACGCTGCCGGCCACGACGACCAGCCCGAGGCCCGCGCGGTGCGGACGCAGGTAGGAAAGCAGCCGCATTGTCGTCCCCTTGAAGTCCCTTGCCTTTTGCGCGGGAATGCCGAGCCCACCGATCGGGCGGCCGCCGAACATATCGCGCGGTGGCGGCGTGGGCCGCTGGGAGCGCTGCGGCTTGGGCGCGTCGGACGCGCTCATGCGACCTCCTCGAGCGACACCTGCGACGCCAGGATCTCGCGATAGACCTCGTTGCCCTCGAGCAGTTGCGCGTGGGTGCCGATGCCGACGACGCGGCCGTCGTCGAGGACGACGATGCGGTCGGCGTTGATGACGGTGCTGATGCGCTGCGCGACGACGAAGACGGTTGCGCCGGAGGTTTCTGCCCTGAGCGCCGCGCGGAGCTTCGCGTCGGTCGCGTAGTCGAGCGCCGAAAAGGCGTCGTCGAAGACGTAGATGTCCGGCTTTCGGACGATTGCGCGCGCGATCGCAAGACGCTGTTTCTGCCCGCCCGACAGGTTGGTGCCGCCTTGCGCGATCGGCGACCCGAACTTCTCAGGCATCGCGTCGACGAACTCCGTCGCCTGCGCGATCGTCGCCGCATGGCGCACCTCGTCATCGGTCGCCGCTTCGAGGCCGTAGCGGATATTCGCGGCCACGGTGCCGCTGAACAGCACTGCCTTCTGCGGGACGTAGCCGATGCGCGATCGCAGATCAGCTTGCGTCATCTCGCGCACGTCCACGCCGGCCACCAGCACACGTCCTTCGTTGACGTCGTAGAAGCGTGGAATCAGTCCCGCGAGCGTTGACTTTCCTGAACCGGTCCCGCCGATGATCGCGGTGACTTCGCCGGGATGCGCGATGAAGGACACGCCGGCGAGCGCTGGCTCCTCCGCGCCCGGATACCGGAAGGTGACGTTCCGGAACTCGACCTGGCCGCGCCCCGAGGCGCGCTCGAGGGCCGCTGGAGCCACCGGGTCCACGACCTCGTGCCGGAGGTCGAGCACCTCATTGATGCGCGCCGCCGACGCCGACGCGCGCGGCAGCATCACGAACATGGCAGTGACCATGAAGACCGCGAAGAGGATCTGCATGGCGTACTGCAGCGACGCAATCATCGCCCCCACCTGCATCACGCCCTGATCGATCCGGTGGCTGCCCACCCAGATGATCGCGATGCTCGTCAGGTTGAGCATCACGATCAGCGCCGGCATCAGGAAGGCGATCAGGCGGTTTACAGCGATGGCTGTGTTCGTGAGATCAAGATTCGCCTGGTCGAACCGCTCGCGCTGGTGCGCACCACGATCAAACGCGCGGATCACGCGCACCCCGCTCAGCCCCTCGCCGAGAACCAGATTCAGACGGTCGATCTTTGCCTGCATCGCCTGCGACAGCGGCACAGCGCGGCGCATGATGACGCCGAAGACCACGGCCATCACCGGCATCACGGCAACGAGGACCCACGCAAGTTGCGTGTCCTGCGATAACGCGAGGATAACGCCGCCGATCGCCATCATCGGTGCCGTGATGACCATCGTCAACATCATGATGAGCATTTGCTGGACCTGCGTGGTGTCGTTCGTCGTCCGTGTCACGAGCGACGCGGCGCCGAACTGCTCGAACTGGTGAACCGAGAAATGCTCGACCTGCGCGAAGATCGCGCCGCGTACCGTTCGGCCGAAACCGGTCGCCACCTTCGCCGAGCAGAAGCTGCCCGCAATCGCACAGAGCGTCGCGGTGAGCGACATTACGAGCATCAGGCCGCCCGTACGCAAAATCGCCGCCTGATCACCAGGGACGATGCCCTTGTCGACGATATCCGACATCAGGCGCGGCAGCAGCAAGAAGCCGATCGACTGCGCCAGCGCGAGCACGAGCACGAGCGCCACCAGGGCGCGGTACGGTTTGATGAGACGAAACAGCTTCAGCATGCGGTCCTCACCCGAGACAGGCACTATGCTGCCATAAGCCCGATTGCGGCGGCTATCAATTGGAGCCGCCTCCTGCAATCCACCCCTACGGCAACGTCGCACGACGAGCGCGCGAACGATTTTGCAGTGGATGGCGATGCAATCATCGCCACGATGGGCTGACTGCGCGCTACAAGACGAGTTCGTGCAACAGCGCGTCGATCCGCTCGTCGATTCGAGCCTGAGGCTGGAGCAAACGCCGATGACCCGAAACAATCCCTGCAGGTACGTCACCCAGTACCTGTGCGACGTCGACATTTCGCGGCAACGCTCGATTCGACCGCCGACGTGAGCCGCTCCGTGAAACGGCTCACGAGCGCGGCCAAGCCTTTCACGACGCGTTGTTTCAGTTCCGCACGGACGTCGCCCGGGAGGCGGCCGGCGAGGAGGCAAACCCTGGGGGCGTTCGAGGATCATCAAGCTCATCCAATACCGTCGTGAACACGGCGCGATCACCCTGCTCGCCCGACGCGTTCGACGATGACGCGTCAAGACGCCGCCGGCTGACGGTGTCGTTGGAGTGCGTGAGACATTCCACGCGCAGCCGTTCATTGCTGATTGAGAGTGTTGTAGAGGGATCCTTCACCGATCCCCCTGGTTTTTTCGCAGGTCCCGCAGGGAAGCGCCAGAGGATCCCTTCCTCCAGAACAAGCCAGCGGCGAAGCGTGCGCGATCATTGGAAGTATTCGACATGGCATTTCAAAACGACGTCGTAACGCCGCGGCGGCGGCGACGACCACGCGATCGAGGCACTCGCGGCGTACCGAGCCGATCAACTGTTCGATCTGCGCGTTCTGCCACACCGAGCGGGAGCCGTCAGTCCTTCGGCACTCTCCCCCCAGTCGGAGTCGAGATTGCGGCTAACTTGTTGGCTGCCTGGCTAACTTGTTGGCTGCAGACTTCCGACCGGCGACTTATGTGCGTTCTACAACGGCATCGGCCGCCGGAGATGGCAGGCAGCGTCGGCAAACACGGATTCACCATCAGACACCGCCTACGTCACGGATAGCAGGGTGCGAGCACGCGTTGCTATTCTAACGAAGCTCATCAGTCACCGAAGTGTCGCATCGCCTCGCGAGAAAGTCCGTCTTCACACTTTCGTCCGGCCTTTTCGCTGTTTGCTCTTGACTTACAGTATGGAGCCGCATAAATTCCGCGCTCCAACAATCCACTCCTTTCCCAACGGTAATGCGGTTTTCACAGGAGAAGCTGCATGTCTTCCATGGCGAGAGGCCCGATCGTGCTCACCTTCAAGGCCCTGCTGATTTGCGCCGCGGCAGTGGCGCTCGGCTCCGCGCAAGGCTCACACGAAGTACCGACCCAGTTCAACGAATTCACCGTCGCGCAGCTGCAGGAGGCGATGAGTGACGGTCGGCTCACTTCTCAACAGCTGACGCAGTACTACGTCGATCGCATTTTGGCGCTCGACCAGAATGGTCCTGGAGTCAATTCCGTAATCGAGTTCAATCCCGACGCGATCGAGCTGGCGGAGAAAGCCGACGCGATGCGGCGGGGTGGAGCGACAACGGCGAAGTTTCCGCTCCTCGGCATCCCGCTGCTGTTGAAGGACAACATCGATACCGGCGACAAGATGCAAACAACGGCTGGGTCGTTCTCGCTGGCCGGCCTGCCCGCGGTTCAGGACTCCACGGTGGCAGCGCAACTGCGCGCCGCCGGCGCCGTGATCCTGGGTAAGACCAACCTGTCAGAATGGGCGAATTTCCGCTCGACGCATTCGACGAGCGGCTGGTCGGGGCGAGGCGGCCTCACGCACAATCCCTACTCGCTCGATCGCAACGCGTGCGGATCCAGTTCGGGATCGGGTGCGGCAGCGTCTGCGAACTTCGCGGCGATCTCATTCGGCAGCGAAACCGACGGCAGCATCGTGTGCCCGGGAAGCGTCAACGGCGTCGTTGGGCTCAAGCCGACGATTGGCTTAGTGAGTCGCGCAGGCGTCGTGCCCATCTCGCACACACAGGACACCGTGGGGCCGCATGGACGGACGGTAGCCGACGCGGTCATCGCTCTGAACGCGATCGCCAGTCGGACGTCGGATCCACGGGATCCTGCCACGAGCGGCGTCCCGCTCGGATGGCAAGCGTGCGATCCCATTTGTAATGGGACTCCGCTAGCGGGGAAGAACCGGCCAACCCTTCCGGCCGACTACGCGGCATTCCTGAATGTCGATGGCTTGAACGGCGCACGCCTGGGGCTCACGCGGCAGGGAATCCAGTCTGCCCCGCCGCAGGTCGTCGCGGCGTTCAATGCGGCCATCCAGGCCATCAAGAATGCCGGCGGCATCATCGTCGACTTGGATGATCCCGCGAACAACTTCAAATTCTCACCTCCTGCCGGCGAGCTTCTGGTGCTCCAGTATGACCTGAAGGTCGATCTCACCAAGTATTTCCATACGCGGGTCGGCGTGCCGGTCGCGGGAGGAAACCTGCAGAGCGCGATCGATTTCAATAACACGCACGCGGCGGCGGAAATGCCGTATTTCGGCCAGGAGACGTTCATTGCAGCCCAAAGCCTGAACCTCGATCCGACCTTCTGCGAGCCGGCCTTCAAGTCGACGGTTCTGCCGACGACGACGACGTGCATGTCGTACAACGATGCCTTGAAGATCGATCACCTGGCGGGCGCCAGCCTCGATACCGCACTCGCTGATTTCCACCTGGACGCGATCGTCGCGCCGACTGACAGCCCGGGGTGGACGACTGATCTGATTCTCGCGGACCATTTCCTGTTCGCGAGTTCAGGCCTGGCGGGGCCGCCGGGCTATCCAATCATCCAGGTGCCGGCGGGCGATGTGCTTGGCATGCCGGTGGGGATCAGCTTCATTGGAACCGCGTTCAGTGAGCCGACGCTGATCAAGCTCGCGTCCGGCTTCGAAGCGGTTACGCACGCGCGGTTCCAACCGACGTTCGCGCGTGACATCACGAAAACGCACACGTCGGGAACGACGTTGGTCCGTCCTCCCGATGAGGACTCTTCTCAGGACAAGAAGCCGCACCGCGTGCACCATTTGTAGCCAGATGTCCGGCGCCTGAGAGTCCGTGTCCGGCGGGTCTTCGACCACGGCAGCATCGATTGCGAACCGTTGCCGTGGTCGCTGCCGGACGTCGTCGTAATGAGGTGATATCGACGCCACGACGGCCCTGCCCTGCGGAACCCGGCTGAATGCCTCTCGAAGTTGGTGGGCGGCGGTCGGATTGGGATGATGCGTCGCGCGACTTAATCCGCGATCCCGGAGCTCTGGCGATCACAAGAGTGGTTCGAGGATCACCGTCGCCAAACGTGCACGACGAGCGCATCGGATCGGTGCGACCGCGTGTGCCTCGATCCCGTGATCCTCGCGACCGCCACCAGCTTCCAACCCGCCGTGAAACAATACGCGCATTGCAGCACGCCCATCGACGGTCGCCGGTTGCCATCCGCAGGCAATTTCGGCAGGCCCAGGTGTGCCGATGCCACGCGATCCTCGGACTGCAGACAGTCGGTCACGTCGCGCCGCTGTGGGTCGATCCAGCCCGCCGCAGGCCGCGACGGGAAGCCCGACGGGATAAGCGAGCGGAGCCCTGCGGGCAGCGCATCAGAGACATGGAGCGACGTGACTCAGAACGGCGACCTGGGGCATCAACTGCTCGCCCAGATCCGGCGCTGTCGAGGCGCCAAATCGATGCT
>JBPYEE010000141.1:0-19064 GCA_051985095.1 Vicinamibacterales bacterium
CAGACGAAGCGGATCGAGCAGGCGCCCGGCGCCGCGCAGTTTTTCGTCGGGGACGGCACGTTTCCACAGACCATCGAGGTCCTGCAGAGCCGCGCCGAACCACTTGGCATCGAGCTGGTGATCGGCGCGCCGGAGCGCGCGTCGTTCGGGCCTTGCGTGTTCGGCGCCCTCGTCCAGACGCCGGACGAACGCGGCTGCGTGCACGACCCGCGGAACTTCATCGCGCGCGCCAAGCACGCGGGCGTCGCAGTCGCCGTCGGCACTGACCTGCTCGCCTGCGTCCTGCTGGCGCCGCCGGGCGAGATGGGTGCCGACGTTGTGTACGGCAACTCACAGCGTTTCGGCGTTCCGCTCGGCTACGGCGGCCCGCATGCCGCCTTCTTCGCAACGCTCGACAAGCACGTGCGCCAGGCGCCGGGTCGCATCATCGGGGTGTCGATCGACGCGCACGGCAACACCGCGTATCGGATGGCGCTGCAGACGCGCGAGCAGCACATTCGGCGGGAGAAAGCCACGTCGAACATCTGCACGGCGCAGGCGCTCCTGGCGAATATCGCCGGGCTCTATGCCGTGTATCACGGGCCGAAGGGCCTGACACGGATCGCCTCCCGCGTGCATGCCATGGCGAAGCAGCTCGAGCAGCAGCTGGCGACGCTCGGCATCCGGCAGGTCAACGCCGAATACTTCGACACCCCGCGGTTCGACGTCCCCGGCGGTGCCGACGCGGTGGACCGCATCCGCGAGGCGGCGGTCGCGGCCCGGATCAACCTCCGCTACCGCGAGGACGGCACGATTCAAGTCGCGCTCGACGAGACGGTTGAGGCGCGCGATCTCGACGATCTGATCGCGGTGTTTGCCGCCGCCGAATCGCCGTCGGCGGGGGCCACCCGGCCGCGCGACGGTCTGGCGCCCCCACGCCCGTCGCCGTTTCCGCCAAATCTCGCACGCACGTCTGCCTTTCTGACGCATCCAGTCTTCAATCGGCACCACTCCGAGACCGAGATGATGCGCTACATCCGCAGTCTCGAACGCAAGGACATCGGCCTCGACACGTCGATGATCCCGCTTGGGTCGTGCACGATGAAGCTCAACGCGGCATCCGAAATGCTGCCGATCACGTGGCCGGAGTTCAGCAAGCTGCATCCCTTCGCGCCCGTCGATCAAGCCGACGCTTACCGCCAGATCTTTGCCGAGCTCGAGGCGATGCTCGCCGCGATCACCGGCTTCGCCGCCGTGTCGCTCCAGCCGAACTCCGGGGCGCAGGGGGAGTACGGCGGGCTGATGGTCATTCGCGCCTATCACCGCGACCGCGGCGAGACGGGCCGGGATGTCGTGCTGATCCCGGCCTCCGCACACGGCACCAATCCCGCCAGTGCCGTGATGGCCGGGCTGCGTGTGGTCGTGGTCGGCAGCACCGGCGATGGCAACATCGATGTCGACGATTTGCGCCGGAAGGCCGCAGAGCACCGGGAGCGTCTCGCCGCCCTGATGGTCACCTATCCCTCGACGCACGGCGTCTTCGAGGAGGCGATTCAGGACGTCTGCGCGGTGGTCCATGAGCACGGCGGCCAGGTGTACATGGACGGCGCGAACATGAACGCGCAGGTGGGTCTCACCAGTCCGGCGGCCATCGGGGCCGATGTCTGCCACCTCAACCTGCACAAGACGTTCAGTATTCCGCACGGTGGCGGAGGGCCCGGTATGGGGCCGATCGGCGTGGCGCGCCATCTCGCGCCCTACCTGCCGGGACATCCCCTGATCCGCACCGGCGGCACGCGCGCGATCCGTGCGCTCGCTGCGGCGCCGTGGGGCAGTGCCAGCATCCTGCTCATCTCGTACGCGTACATGAAAATGCTCGGCGGCGACGGCATGGCGGAGGCGACCCGCTACGCGATCCTGAATGCGAATTACATCAAGTCGCGCCTGGAGAAGCATTATCCGGTGCTCTATACGCGCGCCACGGGGCGCGTTGCCCACGAGATGATCTTCGACCTCCGGCCGCTCAAGCAGGCCAGCGGGATCGAAGAAGGTGACGTAGCGAAGCGGCTGATGGACTACGGGTTCCACGCGCCGACGGTGTCGTTTCCGGTGCCCGGCACTCTGATGGTCGAGCCGACCGAGAGCGAACCGAAGCAGGAGCTCGATCGGTTCTGCGACGCGATGATCGCGATCCGGCGGGAGATTCAGGCGATTATCGAGGGCAAGGCCGATCCGAAGGATAACCTCCTCAAGAACGCGCCGCACACGGCCGCTGCGGTGGCGTCCGACGAGTGGAGCCATCCCTATTCGCGGGAACAGGCGGCGTTCCCGCTTCCGTTCGTCCGGGCCCAGAAGCACTGGCCGAGCGTCGGCCGCATCGACAACCCGTACGGCGATCGGAATCTGATCTGCTCCTGTCCACCCATCGAGCAGTACGCGTAACCGCCGGGCGCGGCCGCGGCGTCAGCGCCGCCACTCCGTCCGGAACCTCGAGATGATTTCGTCGGCAGCGTGACGGTGGGACATGGCGTTCGGGTGTGCGTCGAAGGGGCTCACCCAGAGCGTCCGCGGGTCCGCGAACGTGGAGTAGAGCGGCAGGAGATCGAGACAGGGGACCTGCTTGCCGGCGCACATCCGTCGCACGCCGTCGTGCAGATATCCAAACGGGTAGTCGCGGCCATAGGGGCCAAGGGCGTCGGGCGCCGGGAACAGGACGCTGCCGGCCCGCACGTTGGCCCGGCGCGCACGGTCGAAGAACTCCGCGAGCTGGCCGTAGGCGAGCCGGGCGTTGGGCGCATCAGGGTCCCGCAGATTGCGCGCCATGTAGCTGGCGTAGCTGTCGGTGACGCCGATCCGTTCCTGCACCGTCTCCCACTGATTTCGGAGCAGGTCGTAGAGGATCGAGGACCGCTCCATCCGGCGATCCCAGTCGGGCGGCAAGAGCGGTTTGGGCTGCGGCCGCACCATCGCGGCGGTCTCGAAATCGTTGATGTACAGCTGCAGCAGCACGAAGTCTGGCGACGCCGCGAGCGCCTGCGTCAGCACGTCCAGGTGCTCCGGCATGTTGTTCCCCGGCCGTCCGAAGTTGAACACCTCGTACTGCGGGCCGAGCGCCTGTTCGATCAGGTTTGAAAACCGATCGCGCTCCTCGACGCCCTGGCCCCAGGTGAACGAATCGCCGACGACGACGATGCGGTAGCGGTCGGATCGCGGCGGAATCTCGCGCTCGCGGAAGCCGAGACTGTTGTTCCGGATCGTGGGGGCGGGCGCGTGCCGGGCGACGAAATCGCGCGCGTTGCCGCTCGTGGCGGCGTGGCGAAACGTGAAGCGCGCGGTGAATTCAGCGGCAATGAGTGCAAGCGCCACGGCGAGCAGCGCGATCGCCAGTCGCAGCAGCCGGCGCGTCACTTCGCATGCGCCACGCTGCGCGTCAGGCGCTCGGCGGCTTCGCGGAAGCGCTGGAGCAGTGTCTGCGTGACGCGTCCGGGCACGCCGGCGCCGATCGGGCGGTCGTCGACCTGTACGATCGGCACGAGCTCTCGCGTGGTGCTCGTCAGGAACGCCTCGTCTGCGCCGAGCAGATCCGCGTCACGCAGGATCGCCTCCCGCACCGGGATTCCGTGCTCCGCGCCGAGTTCGAACAGGAACTCGCGGGTGATGCCGGGCAGCAGGCCCGCCTCGACGGGCGGGGTCAGCGCGACGCCATCCTTCACCACGAACAGGTTCGATTGCGTCAGCTCGGCGAGCTCGCCGCGATAGTTCCGCATCACGCCTTCGAAGGCGCCGTGCCGGACGGCGTGCTGCATTGCCAGCGCGTTGTTCAGCAGGTTGTTCGATTTGATTTGCGGGCTGACCGAGCTCGGGTGATTGCGCATGACGGGCACGAGTGACACGCGCACGCCCCGCGTGAACGCCTCGGCGGGCGGCATCACGTGCGGCTTCACGATCACGACGATCGACGGCGTCGGGCACGCTGCGGGATCGTAGGTCAGCTCCCCAACGCCGCGCGTCACGAGGAGGCGGATGTAGGCCTCGCCCGGCAGCGCCGCCGCCGCCAGCGTCTCGCGGAAGCGGGCGTCGATCTGGGCGTTGGTCAGGGGGACGTCGAGCGCCAGCATCTCCGCCGAACGGCGCAGGCGCCGCAGGTGGCGCTCGAACAGAAACGGCTGCCCGTGGTAGGTCCGCAGCGTTTCGTACACGCCCTCGCCGTAGAGGAATCCGTGGTCAAAGACCGAGACGACGGCGTGCTCCTGATCGAACACGCGTCCGTTGACGTTGACTGTAGCGGCCATCAATCCCAGCGTACCGCGTGTGCTATTCTGCGCGCAACGGTCCGGAAGCGGGACACCGCGGAGGTCGACGCGCGGTGACCGCCGGCAGCCGGACCTTGCGATGCGCGTCCTCAATTCCGCCCAAATGCGCGAAGCCGACCGTCGGACCATCGACGACATCGGCATCCCGTCCCTCGTGCTGATGGAAAACGCCGGGCGCCAGACCGTGGCGGCCATTGAAGCGATGTACACCGACCTCATGGAGCGCCACGTGGCGGTGCTCTGCGGCCGCGGCAACAACGGCGGCGACGGGTTTGTCGTCGCGCGCACGCTGGTGCAACGGGGCGTCGAGGTCACGGTGTTCCTGTTCGGCCGCGTCCAGGACGTTCGCGGCGATGCGCGCACCAACCTGGAGATTCTGGGTCGGCTCGGCCTCACGGTCATCGAAGTTGCCGACAGCCAGGCCTGGGAGCTGCACTTTTCCGAATTTGGCGACTGCACCCTCGTTGTCGACGCGATCTTCGGGACGGGACTGAATGCGCCGTTGACGGGCCTCATCGAGTCGGTCGTCGCGGACGTGAACGCATCGGGGATTCCGGTGGTGTCGGTCGATCTCCCGTCCGGGCTCTCGGCCGACTCGAGCGACACCAACGGCCCGTGCGTCGCGGCCAACCTGACGGTCGCGCTCGCCGCACCGAAGCTGCCGCTCGTGCTTCCGCCCGCCGAGACGCACGCCGGCGACATCGTCATCGCCGACATCGGGATCCCGACCGAACTGATCGACGCGATCGAAGGGCCGCGGATCGACCTCCTGACCCGGGGACCCCTGCGCGAGCTGATTTCGCCGCGCGCGGCCGACAGCCACAAAGGCGACTACGGCCACGTCCTGATCGTCGCCGGTTCGCGCGGCAAAACCGGCGCCGCCCACCTCGCGGCCGTCGGCGCGCTCCGCTCGGGCGCCGGGCTGGTGACGGTCGCGACGCCGTCCACGTGCCAGCCGATCGTCGCGGCGCTCGGCGCCGAATACATGACCGAAGCGCTCCGTGAGATCGATGGCGGAATCGATGCGGACGAGACCGAGCGCGTCCTGGAAATGGCCCGGGACGTCATCGCCGTCGGTCCCGGGCTCGGGCGGACCGACCGGACTCAGGCGTTCGTCCGGCAGCTGCTCGATCGCGCCACCGCGCCGCTCGTCATCGATGCAGACGGCCTCAACGCGTTTGCGGCCGACCCCGACCGCCTGGTCGGCCGCGAAGGGCGCGACGTCATCATCACGCCCCATCCGGGGGAAATGGCGCGGCTGGTCGGCATGTCGACACACGAAGTGCAGTCAAGCCGGCTCGAGATCGCGCGTAACTTCGCGGGCGCGCATCACGTGTATGTCGTGCTCAAGGGGCACCGGACGCTGATCGCGACGCCGGACGAGAAGATCTTCATCAATCCCACCGGCAATCCAGGGATGGCGACGGGTGGCACGGGCGACGTCCTCACCGGCATGATTGCCGGCTGGCTGGCGCAGCTGCTCGATGCCGAAGCCGCTTGCAAGCTCGCGGTGTATCTGCACGGGATGGCCGGCGACCTCGCGGAGACCGACAACGGCGAAGTGGGGATGACCGCCGGCGATCTGGTCCGCCACATCGGCGGCGCGATCCTCGACCTGACCTCACGGCGCAAGACGCCGGAGCGCACCGCCGCCAGCTGATCGATCGGCCCGCGTTCAGGCGGGTCGTTCGGCGATCTCGGCCAGCTGTTCGAGATGATGCAGATCGTGGCCGCCCATCGTCTCGACGAGCGTCTGGAACGTCATCGGTCCGCGCTCGGGATGGTTCACCGGGCGCGACAGCTGCGTCGGCGTCACCGTCTTCAGCAGCGCCACGTTCCAGTTCCGCAGCGCTTCGAACGTGGCGAGCGCCGCGTTCGCGTCGCGGCTCGAGTAGGAGACGGCCCACCTGTCCTGATCGAACGGCTGAATCTGGTGATGATCTTCGGCGAGCGCCTGGCGCAGCCGGAACGCGAACGCGATCTCGCAATCGGCGAGGTGACACAGGATGTCGCGGGCGCTCCACTTGCCGGGCGCACGCGGCTCGGTGATGCGCGCCGATCCGATCCGGCCCGCAAGCCGGTGGAGTTCGAGCGGAGTCGTCTCGACCACTTCGCGCGGTTCGCGCGTGCCGAGGGTGGAAGCATACGGGTTCGTCGCCATGATGCATTTGACGATACCATGACGCCGCGCCATGCCGACACGAACGCTCACGAGCAGGTCGGAAGCGGGAACGGTCGACATCGGACGGCGTTTCGCCACGACCCTGGCTGCCGGTGACATCGTGATGCTGCACGGCGATCTTGGAGCGGGCAAAACGGCCTTCGTGAAGGGGATTGCCGAAGGACTCGGCGTCTCAGCCGACGAAGTGAGCAGCCCGACCTTCACGCTGGTGCAGGCCTACCGCGGCGGCCGGCTGCCGCTGGTGCACGTCGACCTCTATCGGCTGACCGATCCGCGTGAGATCGACGATCTCGGACTGGACGAAATCGCCGCAGACGGCGTCCTGGCGGTTGAGTGGGCGGAGAAGCTGCCGGAGTGGTGGCGGCAGCGGGACGCGATCGCGGTGGACATCACCCACGGCGATGGCGATGCACGGACGATTGCGATCAGCCCCTACTCGGATCGGTAATTGGGGGCTTCCTTGGTGATGGCGACGTCGTGGACGTGGCTCTCGCGGACGCCCGCCGGCGTGATGCGGATCAGCCGCGCGTCGCGTTGCAAGGCGGCGATGTTCTTCGCGCCGCAATACCCCATGCCGGCGCGCAGACCGCCGACCAGCTGGTGCACCATGGCGGCGACGCTGCCTTTGTGCGCGACGCGCCCCTCGATCCCTTCGGGAACCAGCTTGTCGCTGGCGCCGGGCGCGTCGAGGTCGAACTCGTCCTGAAAGTACCGGTCGCGGCTGCCGCGGCGCATCGCGCCAATCGAGCCCATGCCCCGGTACTCCTTGAAGCTCCGCCCCTGATACAGGATCAGTTCGCCGGGGCTCTCGTCGGTGCCCGCGAACAGATTCCCGATCATCGTCGTGCTGGCGCCGACGGCGATCGCCTTGGTGATGTCGCCGGAAAACCGGATCCCGCCGTCGGCGATGACCGGCACGTCATGCGCCGCCGCGGCCCGCGCGCAGTCGGTGATGGCCGTGATCATCGGCACGCCGATGCCGGCGATGATCCGCGTGGTGCAGATGGACCCGGCGCCAATCCCCACTTTCACCGCATCGACACCCAGGTTGATCAGCGCTTCGGTGGCGCCCGCGGTGGCCACGTTGCCGGCCACGAGATCGACGTTGGTCAGCCGGCGCCGCAACGTCCGCACCATATCGAGCACGTTCTGCGAGTGGCCATGCGCCGTATCGACCACCACGACATCGACGTTGGCGGCGACGAGCGCCTCGGCACGCTCGACGGTGTCCCTCGCGACGCCGACGGCCGCGCCGCAGCGCAGGCGCCCGAACGAATCCTTCGACGCGTTCGGATACTTGACGGCTTTCTGGATGTCCTTGACGGTGATCAGGCCCTTCAGCCGGTAATCGCGGTCGACAACGAGCAGCTTTTCGACCTTGTGCTGGTGCAGGATCTCGCGGGCATTGTCGAGCGTCGTGCCGACGGGAACGGTAAACAGCGGCTCGCGCGTCATCACGTCGGCGATCGGACGGTGGACGTTCGTTTCGAACCGCAGATCGCGGTTGGTCAGGATCCCGCAGAGGCGACCCTCCTTGCTCCCGTCGTCGGTGATCGGCACCCCCGAAATCCGGTACTTCTTCATCAGGTCGAGCGCTTCGTAAATGCGATTGGTCGGCGAGAGGGTGATCGGGTTCACGATCATGCCGCTCTCGGACCGTTTCACGCGATCGACTTCGGTCGCCTGCTCGTCAATCGACAGATTCTTGTGGATGATGCCGATGCCGCCCTGCTGGGCCATGGCGATCGCCAGGCCCGATTCAGTCACCGTGTCCATCGCCGCGCTCACGAGCGGCACCGACAACCGGATGTTGCGGGTGAGCCGGGTCGACACGTCCACCTGGGTCGGCGTCACGTCGGAATGCAGCGGCACCAGGAGCACGTCGTCGAAGGTGAGCGCGGTCGCCAGCGCCGATTCGGTCAGAACGAGCGTGGGAATCTCGGTTTTCAGTTCCATATGCCTTCATCCACGAACGGCGCGCCCAGGGACGTGGTTCGTGATCGGCGTGGTTACGCGGCCGCCCCGTGGCACTTCTTGTACTTCTTGCCGCTGCCGCACGGGCACGGATCGTTGCGGCCGACCTTCGGTTCGTCGCGCCGCACCGTCTTGATCACGTCGTCGCCGCCAACGCGCGCCGGTTGCTTTGCGTTGGCGCGCGGCGACGCCGCGCCGCTGGCCGCTGCCGATCGCGGCGCCCCGAACACCGACGCCGACTCGCTCGACGGGTTGTTCATGACGAGCGGCGGCCGGCGCGGCGCGGCACGCCGGGGCGCCGGCATCGCCGTCCCTTCGTTCAGCACCGGCCGCAGCCACCAGAGGTAGCGGATGATCTCCTCATCGATCCGATCCTTCATCGCCTGGAAGAGATCGAAACTTTCCTTCTTGTACTCGACGAGCGGATCGCGCTGGCCGTAGCCGCGCAGGCCGATGCCTTCCTTGAGATGGTCGAGGCTGTACAGGTGGTCTTTCCACTGCTGATCGACGATCTGCAGCATGATGTCGCGCTCGACGCGCTGCAGGATCTCGCGGCCCACCAGTTTTTCTTTTTCGTCGTAGGACTCGACCGCCTTCGACCAGACTGCATCGCGGATCTCGTCGGAGGTCCGGTCGTCGAAGTCGAAGGACGCGGGATCGAGCGCGAAGACGCGCGCCACTTCCCGTTTGAGCGCGTCGAGGTCCCACTGCTCGAAATCCGCCTGCCGCGGCGCGTAGGTCTCGACGATCCCGTCGAGGGCGTCTTCGGCGAGATCCATCAGGTACTCGCGCGTGTTCAGGACGGTCTCCACCCCGTCTTCGTCCTGCAGCCGGATCTGGCCCTCGAGGATCTGACGCCGCAGCCCGTAGACGTTCTCGCGCTGCTTGTTCATCACGTCGTCGTACTCGAGCAGATGTTTCCGGACCGAGAAGTTCTGCGTCTCGACCTGTTTCTGCGCGCGTTCGATCGCCTTGGTCACCATGCCGTGCTCGATTGGAACGCCCTCTTCCATCCCAAGGCGCTGCATGAGCCCGGAGATGCGGTCGGACCCGAAGATCCGCATGAGGTCGTCTTCGAGCGACAGATAGAAGCGGGACGAGCCGGGATCGCCCTGACGGCCGGCGCGCCCGCGCAGCTGGTTGTCGATGCGCCGCGCCTCGTGCCGCTCCGTCCCGAGGATGTGCAGGCCGCTCAGCGACACGACGTCGTCGTGTTCCGTGTCGCAGAGCACCTTGAAATGCGTGTAGATCCGCTCGTAGTCGGCCTTCGGCACGCGGTAAAAGGCGTCGAGGTGGTAGAAGTAGACGAACTCTTCGTCCTCGACGAACCGTTCTTCGCCTTTCGGCAGCCGTTCGGCAATTTCTTCGGCGAGGCACTGCTGCCGCGCCATGAATTCGGGATTGCCGCCGAGAAGGATATCGGTGCCGCGGCCGGCCATGTTGGTCGCGATCGTGACCGACCCCTTGCGCCCCGCCTGCGCGACGAATTCGGCTTCCTGCGCGTGATACTTGGCGTTCAGCACCACGTGCTTGTCGGCGCCGCCCCCGGTCGTGGTCCCGCGCTTCAGGCCGCGGCGATCGAGCATCGTCGACAGCTTCTCTGATTTCTCGATCGAGACGGAGCCGACCAGCACCGGCCCCCCTTTCTGGTGCTCGTCGAGGATTTCGGTGACGATCGCGTCCAACTTCTCGCGCTCGGTGCGGTACACCAGATCGGGATTCTCGACGCGCAGCAGCGTCCGGTTCGGCGGGATGACCACGACGTCGAGCTTGTAGATCTTCGCGAACTCTTCCGCCTCGGTATCGGCGGTGCCGGTCATGCCCGACAACGTCGCGTACTTGCGGAACTAGTTCTGGAAGGTGACCGTGGCGAGCGTCTGGTTCTCGCGTTCGATCTTGACCTTCTCTTTCGCTTCGACCGCCTGGTGCAGTCCGTCGCTCCAGCGGCGGCCCGGCATCAGCCGTCCGGTGAACTCATCGACGATGACGACTTCGCCGTCCTTCACCATGTAGTCGACGTCGCGCTTGAAAATGACGTGCGCGCGCAGCGCCTGATTGATGTGGTGGAGCAGCGGCATGTTCGCCGGATCGTAGAGGCCGCCCGGCTGGAGACGGTGCGTCAGCATCTGCTCGCATTTCACCATCCCGCTCTCGGTCAGCGTGACGGTCTTGTGCTTCTCGTCCTGGATGTAGTCCCCCGTCGCTTCGAGCGCCTCGCGCTCTTCGGCCTTCGTGTCGCCCCGGACGACGGCGCCGGCCTGCAGGCGCGGAATCATCCGATCCACCTCGTAGTAGAGATCCGTCGACTCTTCGGCAGGACCCGAGATGATGAGCGGCGTGCGCGCTTCGTCGATCAGGATGCTGTCGACCTCGTCCACGATCGCGAAGTGGTGGCCGCGCTGAACGTAGTGGGCCAGCTCGAACTTCATGTTGTCGCGGAGATAGTCGAAGCCGAACTCGTTGTTGGTGCCGTAGGTGATGTCGGCCAGGTAGGCGGCCTGCCGCTCCGCGTCGTTCAGCTCGTGCTGGATGACGCCCACCGTCATGCCCAGGAACCGGTAGATCTTGCCCATCCACTCCGAATCGCGGCGGGCGAGGTAGTCGTTGACGGTGACGATGTGGACCCCTTTGCCTTCGAGCGCATTGAGATAGGCGGGGAGCGTCGCCACCAGCGTCTTGCCCTCGCCGGTCTTCATCTCGGCGATTTTGCCCTTGTGGAGCACCGCACCGCCGATCAGCTGGACGTCGAAATGCCGCATGTTGAGCGTGCGGCGGCCGGCCTCCCGCACGACGGCAAAGGCTTCCGGCAGCAGGTCGTCGAGCGGCTCGCCGTTGGCGACCCGCTGGCGGAACTCGATCGTCTTTCCGCGGAGGTCGTCGTCCGACAACACCTGAATCGCCGGCTCGAGGGCACTGACCTCCGCCACAATCGGGCGCAGCCGTTTCAGTTCGCGTTCGTTTTGGGTGCCGACGACTTTGGCGAGAAGCGTATCGAGCATCTACAGCTTGGGACCACCCCGGCGAGGGTATCCACAAATTGTAGCATGCGGCTTTCGGCGCGGCCGCGCGTTCGCGCGGGTGGGTCAGTGCGCCGCGGGCTGCGTCAGGAGCTGCAGCGGGTTAATCAACTGGCCGTTGGCCAGGATCTCGTAGTGAAGATGCGCGCCCGTCGAGCGGCCGGTCGATCCGACATAACCGATGATCTCGCCGCGCTTGACGGTCTGGCCGGCCTTCACCTTGAAGCCGCTCAGGTGGCCGTAGCGGGTTTTCAGTCCGAAGGCGTGACGAATCTGGATCAAGTTGCCGTAGTCGCCCGTGTACGCCGCCGACTCGACGGTACCGTCCGCCGTTGCGTACACCGGGTCTCCCTTCTCCGTCGAGATGTCGATCCCCTGATGGAAGCCGGGCTCGCCGGTGAAGGGATCGCTGCGGCCGCCGAAGGTGCCGGTTAACCATCCATGCGCAGGCCAGATCGACGGCGTCGCACCGGCAAGCGCCTCGCGGCGTTCGATGACGGGGCGGACGCTGCTCAAGCGTGTTTCGAGGCCCTGCAGCAGATCGCGGAGGACGCCGAAGGTGTCTTCGGGCGAATTGATTGGCAACTTGGAGAGTTCTGACACGGCGGCGTTCAGCGACGACCCGCCGGCGGCGCGCGACTTGACGACCGCCGGCAGCTTCTGCATGGCGCGCGCTTGGGCCGGATCGACGGTGGCGCGCGTGCCCAGATCGTCGATGACCTCCTCCAGGGACTGGATTTGGCCGGTCAGCTCGCCGGTCGCCGCCCGGTAGCTGCCGTTTTCGACTTCGAGAACGGCGGTGGACGCGCGCATCTGAGCCAGTTCGCCGAGCGCGCTCCACCGGGCGCCGAGTCCGATGAGAATGGGCACCGCGAGCACGGCGACGACGGAGGCGATCAGAGGGCGCAGACTGATCGTGGCGCGGCGCACAACACCACTCGAACGGTCCGCGATTATTACCGTATACCGACGCGAGCGCATCTAACCCAAGAATAGAATAATCGACCGAACGTCTTACGCGAAAAGAGGTTGGGAGGCGGCAGCCGGCCGCCGTCCGAAGCCCCGGACTCTATCACAACCCCGCGCGGCGCACCAGACGCTTTTGCAGTACTATTTTTCGCAAACCATATGCGTACGAACCTTCGCCGCTTGTTCGATTTCGTGTGCGTGCTCGGACTGACGAGCGCGCTCGTCGCCACGCTGCACGCGCAAAACATCACGTCGAAGGATCTCCTCGACGGCCTCGCGAATCCGTCCCGGTGGCTGACCTACTCGGGCGATTACACGGGTCAACGGTTCAGCCCGCTGACGCAAATCACGGCCGCCAATGCCGAACAACTCGCCGCGCAATGGACGTTTCAGACCGGCGTCGTCAACAAGTTCGAGACAACGCCGATCGTGATCGACGGCGTGCTGTACGCGACCGGCGCCCTCAATCACGCATGGGCGATCGATGGACGCACGGGACGGCAGCTGTGGCACTACCAGCGCAAGCTGCCCGAGGGGTTGAAAGTGTGCTGCGGGATGGTGAACCGGGGGTTCGCGGCCTATCGCGACCGGCTGTTCATGGTGACGCTCGACGCCCACTTCGTCGCGCTCGAGATGAAGAGCGGCAAGGTCATCTACGACCTCGAAATGGCGAAGATTCAGGACGGGTTCGCCGGCACCGGCGCGCCGCTCGTCGTCAAGGACAAGGTGCTCGTCGGCATCGCGGGCGGCGAGGATGCAAACCGCGGCTTCATTGACGCCTACGATCCGATGACCGGCGCCCGCGTCTGGCGGCTCTACACGATTCCGGGGGAAGGCGAGCCGGGGAGCACGACGTGGTCGAGTGAGATCTGGCAGCGCGGCGGCGGCCCGACCTGGTTGAGCGGCACGTACGATCCCGCGCTGAACCTCGTGTACTGGGGCACCGGGAATCCGAATCCGGATTGGAACGGCGAGGTCCGACCCGGCGACAATCTCTACACCGATTCACTGCTCGCGATCGATCCCGACACCGGCAAGGTGAAGTGGCACTTTCAGTTCACGCCGCACGACACGCACGACTGGGATGCGACCGAAATTCCGGTGCTCGCCGATCTGCCGATCGCCGGGCGGCCGCGCAAGGTCGTCATGATGGCGAATCGCAACGGCTTTTTCTACGTGCTCGATCGCGAGACCGGGCAATTCATCCTCGGCAAGCCGTTCGTCAACACGACCTGGGCCCGCGAGCTGAACGCGGACGGCAAGCCCGTCGTGATTCCGGACCACGATCCGACCGAGGCTGGTACCGTCACCTGCCCCGATTTGTACGGCGGCACGAACTTCATGTCACCGTCGTTCGACCCGACCCGGCGGCTGTTTTTCGTGACCGCGCGCGAGACGTGCGCACGCTTCATGCGGCGTCCGCCCGCGACGTCGGCGGTGGGGGATCGCACCCTGGGTGGAACCGTCGCGCCGATCGGCGATCCGCCGCGCGCCGGCGCGCTGCGCGCGATCGACGCGGCGACGGGCAGCCGCACCTGGGAAATCCGCTATGAGGACGCCGGCTGGGCCGGCGTGCTGGCCACGGCAGGCGGCGTCGTGTTCAGCGGCGATCACGAGGGCAACTTTTTCGCCGCCGATTCGACGACGGGTCAAAAGCTCTTCCAGTATCAAACCGGCGCGCAGATCTACGGGCCGCCTACGACCTACGCAATCGAGGGACGGCAATACGTCGTCATTCCTTCGGGTGCGACGCTGACGGCATTCTCGCTGCCCAGACGGCCCACCACATGACGCCGAGACGGTCGTGGCGAGGCCGCGCCGTCCGGCTGCTGAGGAGAGTGTCATGCGTGTCACGACCGCTCTGATTGGTGCGACGACGATCGCCGCGGTCGCCATCGCGTGGTCAGCGAGCCCGAGCGCGCTCGGGAAGCCCGGGATCACGCCGGCGCCCTGTCCACAACAGCAGTGGCAGCCGGGCGACGCCGCCTTCGACGCGCTGCCCGGCGCGCGGGCCTTCTTCGGTCAGTACGATGGCGGTCTCTACCGGATCGAGATTCCGGAGCAGTGGAACGGCGAGCTCGTGCTGTACGCGCACGGCTACGTCGCCATCCAGGGACAGAACGGCGCGGCGCTGCGGGTCGGCAATCACACGATCCGCGAGCACCTGATCCATGAAGGGTTTGCCTGGGCCGCGTCAAGCTACCGCTGCAACGGCTACGTGCCAGGGCAGGGACTGGTCGATACGATGGCGCTCGTCGATCTGTTCACGAAGTTCAACAGCGGCCGGACGCCGCGGCGCACCTACCTCACCGGTACGTCGATGGGCGGTCACGTCACGATCCTGGGCCTCCACGAGTTCCCCACGGCGTTCGCCGGCGGTCTCGCGATGTGCCCGGCGGGACCCGAGCTGTTCGATTTCTACGCCGCCGTCGGCGGCGCCGCCGAGGTGATTACCGGTATTCAGTTCACGGCGAGTTCGGTCCAGCAGGATCTCGCCGAGATGTCGAGGCTGCTCGGCAAGCCGCCCGACTACACCGAGAAAGGGCGGCAGCTCGCCAGCGTCGAGATTCAAATCAGTGGAGGCCCGCGGCCGTTTGCCGCCGAGGGGCTCGCCTCAGGCGGTCGGTTCCTCGGCAACATCAGCGGCGGCGCGCTCGCTGGCATCGACACCCCGCAAAACCGTGCCGTCACGAACGCGCACATCACCTACGCCATCGACGCCGGGCTTGGCCTGACCGCCGACGCGCTCAACCAGCGCGTGCGGCGCAAGGCCGCAGACCCGATGTACCGCGGTGAGAAGACGCCCTTTGAAGAGGTAGCGCCGTTTGACGGCAAAATCGAGCGGCCGCTCTTGACAATGCACGGAACAGGCGACCTGTTCGTGCCCATTTTCCTCGAGCAGACGCTCAAGCGAGCGGTCGCCGCCGCCAGGCGGCAGGACCTCCTGACCGAGCGCATCTACCGGATCGCAGGCCATTGCGGATTCAGCCAGTCGGAGCAGATCCGGGCGTTCGACGACCTCGTGAAGTGGGTGCGCGCCGGCGTCAAGCCGGCCGGTGACGAGCCGATGGGCGATCTGCGCGATGCCGGCCGAACCTTCACCGATCCGCTGCGGCCGAACGATCCGGGCGGCCTGCAGATCGCTCCGGCGAACCGATTCTGAACACCTGCGCCTCGGCGCCGGCGAGATCCGCGATGGTGAACGGGCTCCGTCGAGTGCGCAACCGTAAGCGCGTACGCCATGCGAGGGGCGCCGCCCGCCAACCCTCGAGCCTCACGCCGCCGCAACTGTAAGGCCCGATCGTGCGCGCAGCACGGGGCGAGCACCGCGAGCCTATTTTCAATCACTTGCGAACGTTCGACTCAATCGCGAGACGCTCGGGGCGCAGAAAGCGGCGTCGATCACGTCGCCGAAAAAGTCGCGCAACTCGACTTCGTGCCGCAGGAGGCGCGCACGACCCTGCGCGCCCTTCGGCACGAGCTGGCGGAGCGGATCGAGCAGGGGATGGAACAGGTACGCTTACGTGCCGAGGCTGACGAAGGGAGAAGCCGCATCGCGACGGACGAGGTCGCGAGCGGCTTCCGAGAACGACGCGTTCGCCTAGTTGGAGAGTCGGTATACCGTCAGGCGCTGTCCAGCCGTCAGCTGATCGCCAGGCAGATGAGGATTCCAGGTCCGCAGCGACGCCACGCTGGTCTTGAACGATTGCGCAATCGACGACAGCGTATCACCCCGTTTCACCTGGTACAACGTCCTCACCCGGTTGCTGGTGGTTGCCTCGGCGAGCGTACCGGTCTCGCTGACCGTCGTACGCGCATCCGCCACCGGCACGGGACGCTCGGTGTCGGCCGCCAGCAGCACCGTGGCCTCATGCGGCACCACGAGCCTCTGGCCGGCGGCGACCCGGGTCGTGGCCGGCAGGTAATTCGCTTCGGCGAGGTCGGTCTTATTGACACGCAGCTTTTTGGCGATGACCGGCAGTGAGTCGCCACGCTTCACGGTGTAGTACTTCAACGCGGCGAGATCGCTCGAGGCGTCCTCGGTGAGCCGCTCCCGCACCGCGTCGCCGGTGCCCGCTGGGACCTTCAGTTCGTACTGGGAGTCCTTCACGGGGGTGGTCCAGCGCCGCAGTTCCGGATTGAGCGACTGAATGTCGTCAATGGTCGTGCCAGTCCACTCGGCGATATAGCGGAGATCCACCGGCCGGGGGAGCTCAATCTTCTCCACATTCGGTAGCGGCTGGGGTTTGAGCGTGAACCCGTACTGCCCCGGATTGCGGGCGATGACAATCGCCGCCAGAATCATCGGGACGTATTCGCGCGTCTCGTGAGGCAGCAGGCGCGGCTTCGCCGAGAGGCTCCAGAAGTCATTGAGATGCGCCGACTTGAGCGCCCGCTGGACCCGTCCGGGTCCACCGTTGTAGGACGCGAGTGCGAGTTGCCAGTCGCCGTCAAAGATGTTCGAGAGCGTCCGCAGGTATTTGGCCGCCGCAACCGTGGCCTTCTCCGGGTCGGACCGCTCGTCGATGTACCAATCCCGGCGCAGGCCGTTTTCCTCCGCGGTCCCCGTCATGAACTGCCAGACACCCTTGGCCTGCACCCGGGACAGTGCGTTCGGCTTGAACGCGCTCTCAACCAGGGGTACATAGGCCAGATCGAGAGGCAGGCCCTCGGACCGGAACACGCTCTGAATCATCGGGAGGTACGCGCTACCGCGCTGCAGCCCATCTTCGATGAAGTCATGGAGCCGCCCCTGGTAGAGCTCGATATACGAGCGGACGCGCGGATTATTCGGGTCGATCGCGATGCGGTGCGGAGCCGCCTCGCCGGCGTCCTGCGGGTGCAGGGACGGCAAGGGCAGACCGAACAGCGGGCTCATCGACAGCACCCGGTCAATAAATGCCGGTTCGGACGGCTTTTCGGTAAACCCGTCGCCGGTAGCGAGCGCCCGGACTTCGTAGGCGGAAATGCGGTCGACCAGCCGATCGAAGTGTTCGCGGATGCGGGGCTCGGTCCTCCCCCCGTAGGGCGACTCCAGGAGGACTTCAATTGCTTGATCAAATTGCTGTTTAGCCGCCTCGAAGTGACCCTGTGCGAGTTCGCTTTGTCCGGCCTTGAAGTGGCCGTCCGAGGTGGCGATCAGCGCCAGGACGGGATCAGTGGCTGGCGCGGTTTGGGTAATAGTCTGGGCAACGGCCGAGGTAGTAACGGTCGTAACAAACGACAGAAACGTGATAAGCAGTCGGCGCTGCCAGTGACTTGCAACCATTCGTTGACTCCGTGTTGGGTATTTCACGCGGGGGGGCTGCCGGCGCCCCCGCAACGACAGACAGAAGGGTTACTTTACCAGACCGTAACCTCGTCGGTCAACCTAAGTCCAACCGGCTCAGCAATTACGAAATTCGCCGGGCGGGGCGACCGTCAGAATGCGGTGTTGTTCAGCCAGATCGCGGGCGGCCGGCGTCACGATGGCGCGCTCCGAAACCACCAGCTTCCGACCCGCCCGAATCGCGGTTCTCACATCTTCTTCACAGACGAAATCCATCGGCTTTTGGCCGGGCCCGGCCGCTTCATCTGTCGGCCGGGCCGACGGGGCGGGTGCCGTCTCGATGTGGAAGCCGCGCGACGACAGGAACTGGTCGATGCGCTTGGCCAGGACCTCGGCGCTGATGCCGCTCGACGCCGCCGGTCGTACCGGCGGCCTCGGCAGGGACGGGACCTCGGCGGGAAGCGCATTCCGGGGCTGCCCCCCGTCAGCCGACTGGGTCCTGTCGGCGGCGGCCGGCGCGCGATCCCACCTCGACACGACCGGGGCCGTTTCATACGCCAGCCGCTTAATGTTCAGCAAGTGCCTCGGCGAAATGTTGTCCGAGGTGATGTTGCCGCCATATCCCCCGCAGCCGAGCGTCATGGCCGGATCGAGCCCGGTCGACAGGCCGACCGAGCCGTGGGTCGTGGGCGAGTTGACCACGATGCGGAAGGCCGGCTTTTTCAGGCCGAACTCCAGGATGACCTGCTCGTTCTGCGAATGGATCGCCATGGTATGACCCATGCCGCCGTATTGCAGAATCTGTTTGCACCGCTCGCACCCTTCGCGCCAATCCTGGACGACGTAATAGGAGAGCACCGGACAGAGCTTCTCGATCGACAGGGGGAAGTCTCGACCGACGCCTTCGAGCGGCGCGAGGAGGACCCGGGTGTCGGCTGGCACGCGGATTCCGCATTTGTCGGCGATGTAGACGGCCGACTTGCCAACGAGCGCCGGGTTTGGCAGCCGCTGGGCCGTCACGAGCTGCCGCGCGAGGGCTTCCATTTCCGCCGCGTTCATGAAGTAGCCGCCCTGCGCCTCGAATTCGCGCCGAACGTCGCCCGCAATCGGCTCATCGACGACGACAGAATTCTCGGACGAACAGAGCACCCCGTTGTCGAACGTCTTCCCGGTGACGACGTCGTGCACCGCCTTCCTCACATTCGCCGTCCGTTCAATGAAGGCGGGGGCGTTGCCGGGACCGACGCCGTACGCCGGTTTGCCGGCGCTGTACGCGGCGCGAACCAGGCCCATGCCGCCGGTTGCCAGGATGACGGCGACGTCCCTCTGCTTCATCAGCTCCTGGGTCCCCTCGAGGGTCA
>JBPYEE010000142.1:0-21396 GCA_051985095.1 Vicinamibacterales bacterium
TGTCATTCGCGATCACGACCGGAAGTTCACAGACAATTTCGCGCGGTGTTTGAGTCAGAAGGCGCCGACCGCGTGTTCACGTAACTCGGGGAATAGTTACTGAGTCGTCCCCATGGGCTTCATCCTCTCTCGGAATGAGCTCCGACAAACCGGTACTCAACGGCTTCGTGCGGTGGGGTAGCTGATGACAGAGGGCCTGTGGTCGTTTCCGTCAAATCGCGTCTCTGCGGCTGCATCCTGTCGCCGTGCTTGTGGAATCGTGTCGGGGACGCCCGACTCGATCAGCAATTCGCGGCCGTGCATGCATCCGAGAACTCAGTGGCCGTGAAATTGCCGAAACGGCTGCGCTCGACAATCGCGGGGACGCCGATCGGCTGATATGATCGCGGCACGGCGTAACCGGGCCGGTCTTCAGAGGGCCCTCACCAGTGTCGAAGCCGCGGGTTCGTATGGGACTGCCATCACCACTCAAAACGTTCGCCGCGAGGCGACTCGCCTGGACGAGTGGTGCCCTCGCGCTCGCACTACTTGGCCCGGGCGCAATCTGGTATCTGCGCTCAAGCAACACTCAGTACACTGCTCCATCAGGCGGCTCGATGGGTCACCTGCCGCGAGGCCTACGCCCGTCGGATCTGAACCTTCTGGTGATCACACTCGATACGACACGGGCTGACCGACTGGGCGCGTATGGTTGGCCCCAGAGTGCGACGCCGGAACTCGATCGGATCGCTCACGAAGGCGTCCTGTTCGAGCATGCCGCCACACCGGCACCACTCACGCTCCCGGCGCATTCGTCACTCTTCACGGCGAAGTACCCGCCGCATCATGGCGTTCGAGATAACGGCGGCTTCTATCTTGACGAACGGGAGACGACGCTCGCCGAACGGTTGCGAACGCGCGGTCTCAAGACGGGCGGATTCGTCGGGGCGTACGTCCTCGATCGCACGTGGGGCATCGCTCAGGGCTTCGACACGTACTTCGACAATTTTGACCTTTCAAAGTATGACTCGCCTTCCTTGGGCGACGTCGAACGGCCCGCCAACGAAGTCGCCGACCACGCGTTGGCGTGGCTCGACGGCGTCAAGTCCTCGCGATTCTTTGGATGGGTGCATTTCTACGACGCTCACGCACCGTACGATCCTCCGGAACCATATCGCACCAGATTCGCGCGCGATCTGTATCTGGGAGAGATCGCCTTCGTCGATGCCCAGATTGGACGGCTCCGATCATTTCTCGAAGCCAACCGTCTGCTTGATCGAACCGTCATCGTTGCCATCGGCGATCACGGTGAGAGTCTAGGCGACCACGGCGAAAGCGCGCACGGGTTTTTTGTCTATGACTCGGTACTTCATATCCCCTTCATGATTCGGGCATCGTACGACACCATGCGGGGACGACAGGTCTCTGATCTCGTTCGCAGTATCGATCTCGCGCCAACCGTATTGGATCTGCTTGGCATCCAACTTGACGACCACGTCGATGGCCGCAGCTTAGTGCCGATGATGACCGGTGCGGTGCGAGAAATGGGTCTCTCGGCGTATGCCGAGGCCGTGTATCCGCGTTATCACTTCGGCTGGGGGGATCTGCGGAGCCTGACCGACGGACGCTTCAAGTACATCGATGCGCCCAGGCCGGAGTTGTACGATTTGGTGCAGGATCCACGGGAGACGAACAATCTCTTTGCTGACCGGCGTCCACTGGCCGACCGAATGGCAGCCGTCCTGAAATCGATCGCTTCAAGTCAACAGCAGGTCCCGGAACCAGCTGCCAATGTCGATCCCGATGCGAGAGCGCGGCTCGCCGCCCTTGGCTATGTGGGAACGTTTGGCGCGACATTGTCTGCCGAGCGGCAGCACCTGGCCGATCCCAAAGACAAAATTGATGTGTTCAACCTCATCAGCGACGCGCGTGAGCAGCTCCGCGACCATTCTCATTCCGAAGATGGACTATCCGCGCTACGCAAAGTCGTCTCGACAGACCCGGAGGTCGTCGACGCGTGGGTCATGATGGGAAACGAGTATGCGCGGCGCCAAGAATTCAATCGCGCGGTCGATTGTTTTCGCCGAGCCCTAGCGGTGAAACCGGACTATGACCTTGCCGTCTTCAACCTTGCCAACGTCTTCCGGATGACGAGCCGAGATGACGATGCGCTGCTCGGGTACCAAAGACTGATCGCGATTGATCCCCGTAATGCGCCAGCCCACCAGCTCGCGGCGCAGGTTCTCGTGGACAAGGGGAAGCTCGAGGAAGGTGAAGCGGAATTGCGGCGTGCACTAGCGCTGCAACCGGCGATGGCGGCGGCCCGAAACACGCTTGGAGCCTTACGACTGAAACAAGGCGACCTCGCGGCCGGGGAACGGGAAATCCGGGCGGCTCTCGACGCGAAGCCCGACCTGAAGCTGGCCCATTTCAATTTGGCTCTTGCCGCCGAGCAGCGCGGCGACCTGGGCGCCGCGATCGCCGAGTACCACAAAGAAATCGAACTGCATCCGAGGAGCTACATGGCGCAGTTCAATCTCGGCAAACTCTACGAGAAACTGGGCAATCCCTCCGAACAGGCTGCCGAATTTCGCGCCTCGATCAGCAGCAACCCTGCTTTTGCGGAGGGTCATTTGTTCCTCGCGAAAGTGTGCCTCGATCAAGGGCAGTTAGATGAGGCGGTCACGGAGGCACGAAAGGGTCTTGCGCTGAACCCCGGCGCCGAGTTTGCGCCGCTAGGACACTTTGTGATTGCGGACGCGTACGCCCGAGAAGGCCATCGCCAAGAGGCTGCACGCGAGGTCGCAGAAGGGCGAAAGCTAGCTGCGCGCACACGGCATTAGGAATATCGGGTTGAAGCTGGGGACCGATGACGTACCTGGCTGGACGTAAGCAGGACATCGTGGTGCCGATAGGCGGAAAGGGTTACGGTGCGGGCCGGGTGGCATTTGCCGTCGCATCAGCGTCGGAAAGCATCACCCTGACGGCTGCCGCACCGGCACCGCGGGGTGGCAGCGGCGCAACGCTGGCGATATACACGGATGCTCAAGCCAAACGCGGCGAAGCTGTGTTTCGAAGAAACCGCGACCTGTCACGTGCAGAGCAACTTTGGCCCGCGGCTGCGGGGTGACGCGTTCTGGTCGTCGTGGGAGGGAAAGCCTGCGCGATCGTAGTACAGCACGATCATCAGCTCGGCCGCCAGATGATCCAGGTGCCCTGACAGAGAAGGATGCATTGGACGCCGTGGCCTATATTCTGCGAATGAACCAGCTGCCGGCGGGCGGCAAGGAGATCAAACGCGCTGGCGAGCTCAATAGGGTTGAGCTAAGTCGGCCGCGACCATGATCATGCCAGGCCCGCTCGACGCAGAATCCTCAAATACTTGAAGTGTGCGCGAGAGAACAGGTGCTGATTTGACTGACCGAGGGTCCGGAGGTGCGTTGCGGCGATGTGTGGCGCTCGCGCTGGTCTGCGCTACGCCTCTGGTGGCCCTGCTGGCCCGCGTCGGCGGGCAGACCAGAAGCGCACCAGCCGACCTACTTATCGTTAACGGAAATATCTACGCTGCCGATGGAACAGGACGCTTCTATCAGGCGGTTGCCGTCGCCGCTGGCAAGGTGTTGCGCCTCGGGTCAAATCACGACGTGGACGATTTGCGAGGGCCGTCAACGAATGTCATCGACGCGCGCGGGCGCGCCGTCGTGCCCGGGTTCAACGACTCACACGTGCATTTCCTTGCGGGCGGGTTCGGCCTCGCTCAGGTGGACCTCGCCGGCCTGGAAACGCTCGCTGCGGTGCAGGGCAAAATCCGCGCATTCGCAGCCGCGCATGGGTCCGCGCGCTGGATCCAGGGACGCGGATGGCTCTATTCACCATTTCCTGGCGGCCTGCCAACCCGCGCGCAGCTCGACGCGGTCGTCCCCGATCGCCCCGCGGCGATGGCCTGCTACGACGGTCACAGTCTATGGGTTAATTCAAGGGGGCTCGCGCTTGCCGGTATTACGAAGGACACGCCGGATCCGAAAAACGGCATCATCGTGAAAGACCCAACGACCGGCGAGCCGACTGGCGTACTGAAGGAATCGGCCCAAGCGCTGGTGCGAAGAGTGTTGCCATCGCCGTCGCATGACGACCAACGGGCGGCGCTGCGCGCAGCCGTCGCTGAAGCACTCCGATTCGGCCTCACCAGCGTGCAGAATGCGAGTGGCAGTCCCGAAGAGTTAGAGATCTTTGACGAAGCGCGGCGTACGGGCGATCTGAAGGTGCGCTATTACTCCACGTTGTCGATTCAGCCGGGCTTCACACAATCCGAGGCGGATCGCGACGACCAGGCATGGAAGCGATATGGGGATGATCCGGTACTGCGGACCGGCGCAGTGAAGATCGTTCTCGACGGGGTGATCGAGAGCCGGACCGCGGCAATGCTCGATCCGTACACGAACTCCACGTCGGCCGGCGCGCCCAACTACTCGCGCGAGGATCTCGAACGCATTGTGACGATGATGGACGCCCGCGGCTGGCAGATCTGGATCCATGCAATCGGCGACCGCGCCATCCGGATGGCGCTCGACGCGTTTGAGCATGCTGCGGCGGTGAACCCGGCGCCGGCACGCGGCCGGCGCCACCGCATCGAGCACATCGAAGCGGTGGCTGCCGCGGACATCCCGCGGTTCGGTCGGCTCAGTGTGATCGCTTCGCAACAGCCGATGCACGTAGTCCTCGGCGACATGAACGCGGACGAGCCCTCAGGACCCTGGCCGAACAACGTTGGCCGCGAGCGCGCGACCCGGGCATGGGCGTGGAACGACATTCGTACCGCGGGCGGGCGACTCACCTTTGGCAGCGATTGGGCCGTTGCGCCGCTCGCGCCGGGGGAGGGCATCTGGCTCGCGACGACACGAAAGAGGTCACCCGGAGCACAGGATCAGAAACTGTCACTCACCGACGCGATCGACGGCTACACGCGGTGGCCCGCCTATGCCTCCTTCGAAGAGCAGCGGAAAGGTACACTCGCGCCCGGCATGCTGGCCGACCTCGCAATCCTATCAACGGACATATTCGCGCATCCGCTGTTGAAGCCGACGGATCTGGTTGTCGACATGACTATCGTTAACGGCACCACCGTCTACCGACGCAACGCGTCGCCCTGATCCGGAAGGTCGTCTCCTGTCGTCGGAATGGCACCGAACGCACGAACTCATCCGGGTTCCGGACGGGATGATTGTCGGTCCGGACGTGTCGGCTCTCGGAGAATCAAGCGTTCAACGCGGCTGCTGAAAGCGGCTCCCGCGCGCTCGAAACGAAATGTTGACAACCTTATATTTTTATGGTCTTATCGCGCGCCGGTCCATCTTGTTTGTCCGAAGGAGCGCTCGATGGAAGCACGATCGCCATTCGGCTCTTCCCACCTGGTTGTCACGGTCTTCCGGTCACTGTGCGTTCTGGCGACGACGCTTGTCGCAACAGCGGCGTTTGCCCAAACTGCATCCGGCGGAATTCGCGGATTCGTGAAGGACGACACAGGTGCAGTTCTGGTTGGCGTGACCGTCGAGGCGACCAGCCCGGCGCGGATTGGAGGCGCGGCTGTTGAGGTAACCGACGCACAGGGGCTCTACCAATTCGAAAACTTGCCCGTAGGCGGTTACACCGTGACCTACTCCCTCCAAGGGTTTTCGACGGTTAAGCGCGAGAATATCCCGGTCGAAGTGGGTCGCACCGTGCAGGCCGATGTGCAAATGAAAGTTGGGAATGTCGAACAGGCGATCACCGTCAGCGGCGAAGCGCCGGTTGTCGACGCGCTCCACGCGGGTGTCACGACCAACTTCAACAGCGAGCTGCTCGCGAACGTCCCGACCGCCCGACAGTCCTATTTTGACGTCGTGACGTTCGCGCCCTCAGTGCGAATCAATGCGGTGCCGAACGATTCGCGCTTCGTGATCATGGGATCGAGCAGCGACCAGAACTCGTTCCAGTATGACGGCGTCGACATCTCCGCCGTTTCAAACGGCGGCGTCTGGGACTTCCCCAGTCCTGACATCATGCAGGAAGTCGAGGTGAAGACAACCGGTGCATCGGCTGAGTACTTCAATTTCCAAGGTGGTGTCATCAACATCGTTACGAAGTCTGGCGGTAACACGTACCGGGGAATCTGGAGCGCATACGACATTCCGCATGCATTGGTGGGCAACAATACACCGAGCGAACCGTTTCCGTATGATGTCCATTTCAGCTACCAAACGACTTTCGAAATCGGCGGACCGATCATCAAGGACCGTGTGTGGTTTTATGGCATCGCGCCGTACGCGCGATCGCTCACCACGGGGGTCGGAGTCGATCCGAGCCTGCCCGCCAATGCCGGATGGACGTTCAAGCCGTTCTTTAAGGCGACGCTGAAACCGGCCGCTCAAGATAATTTCGATTTCACGTTCGACGACAACCGGTTCTGCTGCTCTGCGACTGCCAGCCGGACGACGCCGATCTACGCCCAGACAGTCGAACACGGTCACAACCCTGTCATTGCGGCGCATTACACGCGGACGTTCGGGTCAGCGACGTTTGCCGAGCTCAAAGGTGGCGGAATCTACATCCGGGACAATTTCACGCCATTCAGCGACGATTTCAACACGCCGCAGCGCACCGACTCGGGCACCGGACTCACTAGCGGCAATGGAGCCACCGGCAGCCGCCAGGTCCACAATCGCACCACGATCGACGCCTCGTTGGCCCATAGCGCCACCGACTTCATCAAGGGCTCGCACGACTTCAAGTTCGGCTTCCAAACACAGATCGCGACGCAGCAAACCAACACGCTCACGTTTGGCAACGTGACCTACACCGATCTCAACGGCGCGCCGTACACGGCCACATACAAGACGCCGTCGGTCACAGGAGGCCGGATTCACCAGTACGGCGGTTACCTCCAGGATAATTGGACCGTCAACGACCGGCTCACCCTGAATCTTGGCGTCCGGTATGACCGCACGACCGGGGACATCCCGGCCCTGGACTCCCAGACTACGCTGATTGGCATCAATACAACCGCGCCGTCGGACACGTCGAATACAACATTTCCCGGCATTGCGAACCTCATCACATGGAATTCGGTCTCACCTCGCTTCGGATTCACGGCCCGCCTCGACCAAGCAGGTCGAACCGTGCTCAAAAGTAATTACGGACGGTTCTACGGCAAATTGTCTACAGGCATGTTCAGCAGCATCTCGCCCGGCAATACGCCGTCCGACACCGAGAAGTACGACAAGGCCACGGGCAAATACGACATTCTGCAGAGCCTTGTCAACAACCAGACGAACTTCGCCGTCGATCCCAACCTGAAGAATCAGTACACTGATCAATTCTTCGTTGGCATCGAACGCCAAATCGCGGCCAGCATGGGCATTGACTTCGAGTTCGTCTACAAGAAGGAAGGGAATTTCATCCGAATGACGGACGCGCGGGGGACATATGCGCCCGTGCAGATCAATGCACTACTGCCGGATGGCACGACGGTTCCGGTGACGGCCTACAACCGAACGAGCCCGTCATCGCAGAGTCTTTTTGAAGTCGTCAATCGAAACGACTTTCAGCAAGACTTCAAGTCGTTTGTTTTCCAGTTGAACAAACGGTTTTCGACGAACTGGCAGGCGTTGGCGAGCTACACCTACCAGAACTCGCAAGCGTACGGGGTCGGGACCATCTCGGGCAACACACAGCAGGATTTCAGCAGCTTGACCTCTACGGGCGGATTTGGCCGGACGCCCAACGATCTCGTCAACGCCTACGGACCGACGGCCACCAATTCGCCGAACTCGATCAAGCTGTCGACGACATATAAAGCGCCATTTGATTTGAACTTTGGGCTGCGATACTCATACGAGCAAGGTCGCCCCTACGGGCCGCTGTATATCGTCCGCGGCTTCAATCAAGGAACCGTGACGATCCTGTCCGAGCCACGCGGGTCGTTCACGCTGCCCGCGACGAATGATTTTCAAATACGCATCGACAAGGACGTTCAGGTGAGCGCCCGGCAGCGGATCCGGTTATCCCTGGATCTCTTCAACGTCTTCAACGCAGCGACGGTGTTGACGCTGCAGAATAACGTGTCGCAGGCGACTGCCGCGAATCCGTTCGGGCAGACCCTAACCATTGTACGGCCCCGAACCGTACAACTTGGCGTCCGCTACCAGTTCTAATCATCGCCCGAAGGAGGACGTTGTGTTGGAAATGAGCAAACCGTTGACTGTTGCTGCGCTGTTCGCAACGATCGTCGCCGCGGCGCTCGGTGTGCAGTCACAGGGGCGGAACACTGATTGGCGCTATTTCGGCGGGGACAAGGCCTTCAACCGCTATTCGCCGGCGGATCAAATCACTCGCGACAACGTCAAGAACCTGCGCATCGTGTGGCGTCGTCCGGTTACGAACGACGCATTCAAGCAGGCCTTTCCGCAGCTTCGGGTCACCGCGTACCTGAGATCAACGCCGATCGCGATCGACGGGATGTTGTATACGCAGGATGTGCACGGGTTCGTGAGTGCCTTCGACGCCGGCTCCGGCGAAGTCGTGTGGCAGCAGGAACCGTTCGCTCGCACGCAGGAAGAGCTACAGGGTCAAAGCACCCGTGGTGTCGACTACTGGCGTGGCGGCGCGGATCAACGAATCTTCGCGATACGTGGCGAATACCTCTATGCGTTGAACGCGAAGACGGGCAAGGTCTATCCGGACTTTGGGGACCACGGTCGGGCCAGCCTTCATTTTGACGAAAATCAACCGCTGGCCGGCCGCTTCAATGACAGCACCGGCCCACTGGTGATCGGCAACGTCGTGGTCATCACGGGCAACACGGCGGGCGCAGGCGACGGAGGCGTTATCAAGGAAGCCGCGCCCGAAGACGTGCGCGGCTTCGACGCAAAGACGGGAAAGCTGCTCTGGACGTTCCATGTCGTGCCCCAGCAGGGGGAATTCGGGACAGACACCTGGGGCGGCGAATCCTGGAAAGTCGCAGGCGACATCGGCGCCTGGAACCCCATGACGGCCGACGAGCAACTGGGCTACGTTTATATTCCACTCACCGCGCCAACGGCGTCCGCGTACGGCGGCTGGCGACCGGGCGCAAACCTGTATTCGGACAGTCTGGTGGCGCTCGATGCCAAGACCGGCCGCCGCGTGTGGCACTTCCAGATCATTCACCACGATCTCTGGGAGTACGACAACGTCGGTCCCGCGATCCTTGGTGACGTTGCAGTGGGCGGCCGTCGCATCAAGGCCGTTATCCAGCCGAACAAGAATGGATTCTTGTACGTGTTGAACCGTGTGACCGGCGAACCCATCTGGCCGATCGTGGAGAAGCCAGTGCCGCCTTCCTTGGTTCCGACTGAACACGCCTGGCCGACTCAACCCATCCCGACCAAACCACCGGCGTTCGATCGGCAAGGGATTTCCGAGGAGGATTTGATCGACTTTACGCCCGAGTTGCGACGGCAGGCGCTCGAATATGTGAAGTCTTACGTTCTCGGCCCGCTGTATACGCCGCCATCGATCCGGAGCGACGAACCGAACGGAAAGAAAGGCACATTGACGATTCCGGGCGCCTGGGGAGCCGGAAATTGGCACACTGGGGCCTTCGATCCCGACACGGGCATGTACTACGCTGTGTCCCTGACGCTGCCCGGCGTCAGAGCGGTCGTTAGTACGAAGGGAAATGCGTCGGCGACGATGGACTACGCAGGGCCAGGGCCAAGCCAACAGACGAATGATGACACCTTCGTGCAGGGATTGGGGCCGCAAGTGCGTGGATTGCCGCTCGTGAAGCCGCCGTACGGCCGCATCACAGCATTCAACCTGAATAGTGGCGAGCAGGTGTGGATGGTTCCCAATGGGGATGGACCGCGGAATCACCCGCTGTTAAAAGATCTCAATCTGCCGCCGCTTGGCGTCCCCAATCGGCCGGCGCCATTGCTCACCAAAACCCTCCTGTTCATCGGTGAAGGGAGCGACGCGGTGATCGGAACGCCGCAGGTTTCCTGGGGGTGGGGTAAGAAGTTCCGCGCGTACGACAAGGCGACGGGCAAGGTTTTGTGGGAAATGGAACTCCCTTCTGGCACGACCGGCGCCCCAATGACGTACATGTACAAGGGCAAGCAGTACATCGTGATGCCGATCGGCGCGAAGGATCACCCGGCGGAACTCGTAGCGCTCGCACTGGGGGACGGCCGGGAAACGTCGGCGGTCTCCCCGCGACGGCACTGAATCAGGCGCGCAGCACCTGCTTTGATGGCGCTCACGCTATGTTCGAGAGTGGCGAACTCGGTTCTGTCCCGTCGTTCAGCGGAGCGCGATCGGGCCGATCACACACGGCACTGTAGAAGTTGCCCGCCTAACGTCCCCGCGGCTAGGCGAATCGACCATCACGCCGTGCGTTCGTTGAAGAAGCCGCCGAGCGGAGGTCGGCGGCAAAATTGACTTCCCGTGATCTGGCAGGCGTAGGTCCGACGCTCCAACCCGGCCAAATCGAAACGGCGGCTTTTGGTGACCGTTGGGCACACCGGGTCCGATCGGCTCAAGCGGAGGTTCTTTATAACCTCTTCGTCCTTGACGACAGATCGCCGTCGAAGCAGATTTCCGTGGGCGCGCGCGATCGAAAGTTACCGGAGCCGACGTTCGATCGGCGAGTGACCGCGCAGATTTGCCGTGAACGGCATCTACCGCACCGGCTCGGATCATCGGAAAGACGGCAACGCCTCGGATGGTAGGCGCGAGGTCTGCGAACATTCAGAATGTCGGCGGCGTGTTCACCCACAGTAGAACGGCGGTCTCACTGGACGGGTTGTACCACCGGTGACCGACCGAACTCTCGAACCAGAAACTATCCCCCTCGTCCAGCGTGTGGCATTGCAATTCGTCGAGCCAGATCTCCAACTTTCCGGAGATCATGTAGATGAACTCTTCGCCTTGATGTGAATAGGAGCCATCACTGCCCGCACCCGGAGGAACGTGGAACAAGTGGCTCTCGAGCTGTTTCGCGCCGATCGACAGGTTCTCGATGCGAACGCCAGACTGCGTCTGGATTGCGCGCCGGTCGCGAGGCCGGACGAGACGGTTGGATTGTTTCGGCAGTTCGAAAAAATCGAGTGTCGTCTTTCCGTATGCCGCCGCGAGGCGCTGGAGCGTCGCGACCGACGGGTTCGCGCGCGACAATTCGATTGCGCTCAGGAATCCCGCAGAGATCTTCGCCTTGCGCGCGGCTTCGACGACTCCGAGCCCGGTGCCCTTGCGAAGGCGCCGCAGCTTTGGGCCGAGGTCGGTCGGCGCGGTTCCGCTTGGCGTGGTCGCGGTCGCGGGCTTGCCGAGGAATTGTCGGATGCCGGGCAGGTTCAACTGCTTGACGTCTCTCAGATACTTGATTCGCTTCAGGACCTCAAGTAGTTCCGGTGTGTATAGTCGGTATCGTCCATTGCTGCGGGCCGGCGTAATCAGACCGACGTTCTCCCACAAACGTAGCGTCGATGGGCTGACGCCAAGGACGCGAGCCGTTGCACTGACTGTCAGCAAGCCAATGCGGCTGCCGCGACGCCGGATGCCGATTTTCGCCCGTTTCACGTTTGCTTCGCATCGTACTCCATTCGTGTCGATACGCGCTCGCATTTGTTGACAACCGTGCATTTTTCTAATAGAACGAGCTCGCCGCAGCCGACGTGTTCGCTATCGTTGAATGGATACGCACATGGGCGTGATCAAGATTCGAACGGAAATTCCTGGACCGGAATCGCGAGTCCTCATGAGGCGTCGAGATGCCGCTGTCCCTCGCGGCGTCGCACATTCAGAGAGGGTGTTTGCGACGGCCGCTGCCGGCGCCACGGTGACCGACGTCGACGGCAATGTGTATCTCGATTTCGCCGGCGGCATCGGCGTCATGAACGTGGGCCATTCGGCCCCATCTGTGGTTTCGGCCGTGCGCGACCAGGTGGAGCGGTTCACCCATGTCGGATTTTCGGTGCTGCCGTACGAGTCGTACGTCTTACTCGCTGAGCGGCTCGGCCGACTGGCACCGGGTGCGTTTCCGAAGAAGACCCTGCTCGTGAATAGTGGCGCCGAGGCTGTTGAGAACGCCGTCAAGATTGCACGGCACGCCACTGGCCGGTCCGGCGTGCTGTGCTTCGAGGACGCTTTCCACGGCCGAACGCTGCTCGCGCTGTCGTTGACGAGCAAGGCGGCGCCATACAAGCTCGGATACGCGCCGTTCGCGCCCGACATCCTGCGGGTGCCGTTCGGCTATTGCTACCGGTGCGCCTTCAACGCCGAGCATCCCTCGTGCGAGTTTGCGTGTATCGACGACATCGAGCGTCAATTCAGCCGGTACGCCGATCCGCGCAGCATCGCGGCGGTCGTTGTCGAGCCGGTGCTCGGTGAAGGCGGATTCGTCGTACCGCCACTCGGATATCTCTCGAAGCTCGCGGCGCTGTGTCGGCGCCATGGGATTCTCGTCATCGCTGACGAGGTACAGACCGGGTTTGGTCGGACCGGTCGTCTTTTCGCGTGCGAACACGATGGCATCGAGCCTGATCTGCTCGTGACGGCGAAATCGCTCGCGGCCGGTCTCCCGCTGGCGGCAGTGATCGGACGCGCCGATTTGATGGATGGTCCGGTCGAAGGCGGTCTCGGTGGAACGTACTGCGGCAACCCACTCGCGTGTGCCGCGGCACACGCGGTGCTCGATCTCTTCGAGTCAGGACAACTACTGCGGCGCAGCGAAGCGATCGGCGCCCGAATCGAGACCTTCGCTAGGAAATGGGCGAAGACCTGCCCGCTGATCGGCGACGTCCGGCGCCGCGGCGCGATGGTGGGGATTGAACTGGTGACGAATCGTGAGACGCGCGAGCCGGCGAAACACGAAACGGACGAGATCGTGCGACTCGCGTGCGAACGGGGCGTCATTTTGATCGCCGCTGGCACGTTCGGCAACGTTATTCGATTTCTGTCACCGCTGACGATCTCCGACGACGACCTCATCGAAGGTCTGGAGGTACTCTCCGAGTGCTTCATGGCCGTGGCGTCTCAACTTACGGCGGGCTAGACTGTGCAGTGATTAATTGATGACAACCCATTCTGAGACTGTTGCGTCCCGGTCAGTGGCGATAATTCCGATGTGGATCGGCCGCGGCGCCCCAGCCGACGGCACGGCGTGGCGTACGGCGACGTTATGAATCCCGCAACCGGCCAAGTCGCGCGACGCGTGCCGTTCACTGACGCGACCGATGTCAATCGCGCGGTGCGCTCGGCAGCGAGTGCGTACCCAGGGTAGCGATCTATCCCGCCACTGCGGCGTGCGCGTATCCTGACCCGTTTTCGCGAGCTTGTTTCGCTGCATCAGGCGGCGGCTGAGGTGACGGAGGAGCAGGGCGAGGTGTTTCAGGACGCCATAGGTTCGGTGCAGCGCGGCATCGAGGTGCTGGAGTTCGTGGCGGGAATTCCCCACCTGCTCAAAGGCGAGTTCGCGGAACGGGCCGGCCGAAACGTCGACGCACTCACGACGTTAGCCGCTGGGCGTGTGCGTCGGGCCGTTCAATTTCCCGGCGATGGTACCCATGTGGATGTTTTCAGTGGCGCTGGCCTGTGGCAACACGTTCGTGCTCGCGTAGCCCGCCTCGCGCGGCAGTTCAACCATCCCGAATGCTGGCAGAGGGATCGGGCTCTGAGGGCTTGAGCGCTCAATCATCCCGACGTGAAGGGTGTGTCGGCGGTGCGAAGAACCCCGCCGCTGTCCTCCCAGATGCCGATCTCCCGATTGCCGTCGACGCGATTGTCGGCGCCGCGCATGGGTCGGCCGGGAGCGCTGCATGGCGATCTCGGCCGTCATCGCCGTCGGCGATCTCGGCGACGCGCTGGTAACAGCGATCGCCAACAAAGCTCGCGCGCTGAGAGTCGGGCCGCCGAACGCGCCAGACTCCGACATGGGTCCGTTGGTGACCCATCGCAAGAACGCTGTCGGCTACATCGATGCCGGCGTGCGCGAAGGCGTGCTCCTCGTCGTCGATGGGCGGACGCACGCCGGTCGGCAGCGGGCCCGCGCAGGGGATCTTTCTTGGACCGCCTTGGTTCGACCGCGTCTTGCCCGAGATGACGATTTATCGTGAGGAGATCTTCGGCCCTGTGCTGGTCGTTCTCCGCACGCGCACCCTCGACGAAGCGATCGCGCTCATTAATGCGTGCCGGTTCGGTAACCGAACCGCGATGTTCACGTCGTCCAGCGCCGTCGCGCGTAGGTTCGAGGAATCGGTGGACGTCGGTATGGTGGGCATCAACGTGCCCATTCCAGTACCCATGGCGTTCTTTTTCGTTCGGCGGTTGGAATCAGTCGCTGTTTCGCGATTTGCATGTGTACGGAGTTTCGAGGGCATGCGCTTCTACAGCAAGACGAAGGCGATCACCTCGCGGTGGCCGCTGTCGGACACCGGAACGGCCGGTATCGCACATGCCAACGCTCCGGTGAAGTAGTGTGTGCGATTGACAACATTGCATCGCTTATATAAAGTCACCGCGCCGGTATTTCATGTGGTACTACCGCAGGCTCCCGAGCGGTCTTGTCGTCCTTCAGAGCCGTGCCGAGCACGCCGCGCAGCTCGAGGAACTGCAGCGGATCTGCTTTCCGACGCTCGACGATGCGGAGCGCTTCAAAGCGCCGCACTACCTGAAGCATATTGAGCTGTTTCCGGATGGCCAGTTCGTGGTGCTGGACCGCGACCGGGTCGTCGGTGCGACGACGACGCTGCGCTTGCATTTCGACTTTGACCACGTCGACCACACGTTTGCCGACATCATCCAGGGCGGCTGGCTCACATCTCACGAGCCGGACGGCGACTGGCTCTACGGCGCGGATGTCGGCGTGCATCCCGATTATCGCGGTCGCGGCCTGGCGACCGCATTGTACGCCGCCCGCCAGGAAACCGTGTGGCGCCTCGGCCTCAAGGGTCAAGTGACCGCCGGAATGATTCCCGGCTACGGAGCCGTCAAGGATCGGATCCCCGCACAGGACTACTACCGTGATGTCGTCGCCGGCGTTGTCCGCGACTCGACCCTGTCGATGCAAATCGGTGTCGGTTTTGAGCCGCGCGCACTGCTGGCCAACTACCTCAACGATCCGGTCTGTGACAACTACAGCGTACTCCTCGTTCTCGGAGCGGAGAAAGATGTGCGCGGCGCCTCACGGAAACACTCGATGAGCTACATTCGATTGAACACCGACATTCCCGGTCCTCGTGCTGGCGATCTGATCGCGCGTCGCGCGGCCGCCGCACCTGCCGGCCTCGGTCGTGCGACGGACGTGGTCGTCGAACGCGCGGAAGGCGGCCTGATTTTCGATGTCGACGGGAATACGTTTATCGATTTCGCCGGCGGCATCGGCATGCTTGCAGTCGGCCATTCGCCGCACGCTGTCGTCAAGGCGATTCAGGATCAGGCGGCGAAGTACATCCATCCGTGCGCGCTCGTCACAACGTACGAACCGTATGTCCAACTTGCCGAACTGCTGAACGACGTTGCGCCGGGAACGTTCAAGAAGAAGACGATCTTCGGCAACAGCGGCGCCGAAGCCGTGGAGAATGCTGTCAAGCTCTCGCGGAAGTTCACAGGACGGCCCTCGATCATCTGCTTCGAGGGCGCCTACCACGGCCGCACGCTGCTGACACTGAGCTTGACGAGCAAGTACGGTCTGTTCAAGAGCGGGTTCGGTCCGTTCGCGCCCGAGATCGTGCGCCTGCTGATTCCGAACACGTATCGTACGCCAGACGGTATGACGGAAGAGCAGTACGTCGATTTCGGCATCCGACAGCTCGAGAACGCGCTCGTCGCGCAAGTCGATCCCAACGCCGTGGCGGCGATGATCATCGAGCCGGTGCAGGGCGAAGCCGGCTTCATGCCGGTGCCTCCGAAGTTTCTGCGACGCATCCGCGATCTCTGCACCGAGCACGGGATCGTCATGATCGCCGACGAGGTGCAGTGCGGTATGGGTCGGACGGGCCGTCTCTTCGCGATCGAGCACTATAACGTCGTGCCCGATCTCGTCACGACGGCGAAGTCGCTTGGCGCGGGAATGCCGATCGCGGCGGTGACGGGCCGCGCGGAGATCATGGATTCGGCGCACCTTGGCGGCATTGGCGGCACGTATGGCGGCAGCCCCGTGGCGTGTGCCGCGGCGATCGAAGCGCTCAATATGATTCGTACGCCGGAGTTTCTTGCCCACGCCCAAGGCCTGGGAGCCGTAATGCGCGAGGTCATGAGTGGCTGGAAGGCGAAGTTTCCGATCGTGGGAGACGTTCGCGGTCTCGGTCCGATGATGCTCGTCGAGTTCGTCCGCGACCGCGTCTCGAAGGAGCCGGCATCGCCCGACGAGACACTGCAGATCGTCCGGCAGATCGTCGCCGGAGGTGTAGTCGCGATGCGTGCAGGGTTGTACAGCAACTGCATCCGCCTGCTTCCGCCGCTCGTTATTCCGGAAGACATGTTGCGCGAGGGCTTGAGCGTCATCGGGCGCGCGATTGAAGTCGCGTCGGCTCGCTACGCCGGCACAATGGCGGGCTGATGCAAACGTGAGCGACGTACTGCTTTACAACGGCCGGGTGCTGACGCAGGCGTCGCCGGACGTTGCGTCGGCCGTCTTGGCGCGCAACGGCCGCGTGGCCGCTATGGGCGATTCGGACGATCTGCTGCGCGACGCAACCGCGACGACGCAGCGGATCGACCTGGCTGGTCGCACCGTCGTACCCGGGTTCAACGACGCGCATGCCCACATCTGGAAAATCGGCCACCTGCTCACCTCGATGCTCGACTTGCGACGCGTCGCGAGCATTGATGCGTTGGTCGACGCGGTGGCGCGCTTTGGGGACCGCCTGCCGGCGGGCGCGTGGCTCCTCGGGCGCGGTTACAACGAGGCGGCGCTGCGAGAACGGCGCGCGCCGACCCGCTACGACTTGGACCGCGCCTCGCCCCATCGTCCGGTGGTCCTCACGCGTACGTGCGGTCATATCTATGCTGTCAACAGCGCGGCCCTGACGCGCGCGAATATCGGTGTCGACACCGCCGCGCCCGTCGGCGGCGTGATCGAGCGCGATGCGACGGGTACGGCGACCGGACTGCTCCACGAAACCGCGATGGGGTTGATCAACAAGGTCACGCCAACACCGACGGCCGACGACTACGAAACGATGATCGTGGCCGCTCTGCGCCATCAACTGTCGCTGGGCATAACGTCGTCATCCGACTGCGGTGTTTCGCCCCAACTGCTCTCGGTTTATCGGGCAGTCGAGAGGAAAGGGGGACTGCCATCGCGGGTCAACGTGATGCCGCTGCGACGTGTCGATGGCGTGGCGGCGCCCGTCCCGCTTCCCGATCGTTTCTTGTCCGACACGTTGCGGGTCGACACGGTGAAGTTTCTCGCCGACGGCGGATTGAGCGGGGCGACCGCCGCGCTGAGCGTCAATTATCGACACAGACCGCAAAAGGGCGTACTCCGCTTCGACCGGGACGAGCTGCACGCGCTCTGCCGTGAAACGCACGACGCCGGCTGGCGGATCGCGACTCACGCCATTGGGGATGTCGCGATCGATCAGATGCTTGACATCTACGAGAACCTCGGCGCGCATCCGCACGGACTGGCGCACCGCATCGAGCACTTCGGGTTGCCGGACGCGAAGCAGCTCGCGCGGGCAGCGCACCTCGGTGTGATTGCCGCGCCGCAGACGATCTTCATCCACAGCCTTGGTCGCAATTTCCGCCGCTACTTACCCGAGGCATTCTTGCCACGCACGTATCCGGTCCGAGCAATGCTCGACGCGGGTGTCCGCGTGGCTCTGTCGTCGGATGCGCCGGTCGTTGAGGACGACAATCCGCTCGTCGGTATGATGGCTGCGATCACCCGACGCGACGACGAAGGCGAACTGATTGCCCCAGAGCAGGCGATCACGGCGACCGAGGCGCTGCGGGCGTATACCGTGGGTGGTGCGATCGCCAGCGGCGACGAGGGAAATCGCGGCACGATCGAGAGAGGCAAGTGGGCCGATCTCGCGGTGATGTCCTCCGATCCACTCAGTTGCCCGGCTGAAGCGCTTGCCGACATTCACGTCGATATGACGCTCCTCGCGGGCTGCGTCGTGTACGAGCGGTAAATGGAACGCGACTTCAAGCAATTGATTGGCGGCGAATGGTGCGGTGCCCTGAACGGCCACCTCAAGGTCGTCGTCAACCCGGCGACCGAGGAAGCAGTCGCCGAACTCCCGTACGGCACCGCAGCTGACTGTCAGGCTGCGATCGACGCTGCCCGCGCGGCGTTCGGCGCGTGGTCAGCTCGGACCGCCTACGACCGCGGCACCATTCTGAAACGCGCGGCCGACAGGATCCGCGCGGGCGCAGACGGCCTGGCTCGGACCACCGTGCTCGAGAGTGGGAAGCCACCGGTGCAGGCGCGCGGCGAGTGGATTGTGTCGGCCGACCTGTTCGAGTGGTACGCAGAGGAAGGAAAGCGCGCGTACGGACGTGTCGTGCCTTCGCGAATTCCAACGCGTCGCCTCACCGTGCTCAAACAGCCGATCGGCGTCGTCGGCATCATCACCGCGTGGAATTTCCCTGCCTACAACGTGGCTCGTGCCGCAGCGGCCGCGAAGGCGGCGGGGTGCACAGTCGTCATCCGGCCGTCGGAGTTCACGCCGCTGACGGCGATCGACATGGTGCGCGTCTTGACCGACTGCGGACTGCCGGCCGGAGTGGCGAACGTGATCAACGGAGCGGCAGATCCCATCGGTCAGGAGATGCTGCGGCATCCCGCGTGCGCCAAGATCCACCTGACCGGCAGCCTGCGCGTTGGAAAGCACCTGATGGACGGCGCATCGAGGACAATGACGCGCTTGTCGCTCGAACTCGGGGCAATGCGCCGGTGCTGGTCTTTCCGGATGTCAATGTGGAGCAGGTCGCAGCAGGCGCTGTGGCCGCGAAGTTTCGAAACGGCGGCCAGGTGTGTATCGCGCCGCAGCGTTTTCTCGTTGCGCGCAAAGCCGCGGGCGAGTTCGTGGACCGCGCCTCGGCGATCGTGGGCGGGTTGAAGCTCGGATCGGGCCTCGAACCGGATACGCAGGTCGGCCCATTGATCAACGCGCGACAGCGGGAGCGCGTGGAAGCCCTCGTCGCGTCGGCTTCCCCGCGGGAGCTTCGGTGTGCGTCGGTGGGCGTCGGCCGCCCGAGCACACGCGAGGCTACTTCTTGCAACCGACCGTCGTCGCGGACGTGCGGCCGTCGATGGCCGTCTACGAAGAAGAGATCTTCGGCCCGGTGATGCCGATTGCGACATTTGACGACGTCGACGAAGCCGTAGCGTTGGCGAACGGAACCCGGTTCGGGTTGGCCGCCTACGTGTGGACGAACGATTTGCACACCGCGACGCGAGCGTCGGAACGGCTCGAGTTCGGGATTGGCGTCAACGAATGGACGCCGCAAGCCGTCGAGGCGCCGTTTGTCGGTTGGAAGGAAATCGGCGTTGGACGCGACTGTGGTTCCGAAGGGCTCGACGAGTATCTGGAAACGAAGCTCGTGGCGGTCGGTGTTTGAGCGTGAGTGTTGAGTCGCCGTCGATTCCGCGCACGTTAGGTCGATGGGATCTCGTGCTACTGAAGGTCGTTGCGATCGTGAACATCAACAACGTCCCGCCGGTCGCCGTCTACGGATGGACCTCGCTGGTGCTCTGGGTCGTGGCATTTGTCACGTTCTTTGTACCCGAGGCGGTCGCGGTGTTGACACTTGCACGACGATATCCCGGCGAGGGCGGTATCTATCTCTGGACGCGAAAGGAATTCGGCGATCCCCATGGGTTTTTGTCGGGTTGGTGTTACTGGACGAACAATCTGTTCTATGTGCCGGTGTTGCTCGTCTACATGGCAGGGATCTTTGCGTTCGCCGGTGGTGAAGGCAACGCCGCAGCCCTCGTGAATCAACGGCTCTTCGTCGCCGCCGTCTCATTCGGGTGGTTAGCGCTCATCACCGGCGCCAACATCCGTGGTTTGGCGATCGGGAAGTGGATTCAGAACATTGGTGGCCTCAGCGCGTTTGTCAGTGTTGGACTGGTGCTCGCCGCCGCGGCGATCGTGAAGGGCACGGGCGTGGGCTCGCATCCGCCGACGATGACGCGCATGACCTGGGAGATGACGACCAGCTTCGCCGTCATGTGCAACGCGCTCGTCGGCATCGAGCTCGCGTCGTGCATGGGCGATGAGATTCAAAATCCTCGGCGCGACCTCGGGCCGGCGATCGCAATCGCCGGGCTCGTTTCAATCGCGTCCTATCTAGTCGTGACCGCTGCGGTTCTGACGCTTGTGCCCATCGATCGCCTCGGCGTCATTCAAGGTGTGATGCAAGGCGTGACCGCCGGCGCGAACGCAGCGCACATCGGCTGGGTTGTCGTGCCGCTTGCCGTTCTGATGGGTCTTGCGACCGGGGGCGCGGCGTCGGCGTGGTTTGCCGGTTCGTCACGAATTCCCTTTGTTGCCGGTCTGACCAGTGCGTTGCCGCCGATTCTTGGTCGCGTGCATTCTCGGTGGGGATCACCACACGTCGCACTGATGACGTGCGCGGTGCTGGCGGCGGCGTTCACCGCTGTGTCGCTTATCGGGTCCAGCGTCGCGGAAGCGTACCAGGTTCTCCTGAAATCGGCCGTGGTAATTCAGCTGATCCCGTTCATGTACCTGTTTCTGGCGCTGGTGAAAACGTCACGCGTCGGCCTTTCCGCGCGCGCGGCGGGCGTTGTCGGTCTATGTACGACGGTGGTCAGTCTCGGCGCGGCGTTTCTGCCCACGGCGGACGTCTCTAGTGTGTTGGTCTTCGAAACCAAGCTCGTTGTGGGCGTCGTCGCGCCGACCGCCCTCGGTTGGCTGCTGTTCAGGCGCGCACAACGAACAGAACGGGAGGCGACCGCGTGAAGAGTCAGAGGAGCAAGCCGGGACCCGATTGCAATGATCGAAATCTCGGCATGGATCGCGACATCTCTCGTCGTGACTTTCTGAACGGCATGGCCGTCGGCGTGGGTGCGTCGCTTGTGAGCGGAGCATTGAGCGACCCGCTCATCGCAGGGCTTCGCGCGGAAGAGGCGATGCAGTCCGCGTCGGCCGGAGTGTATTACCCGCCGACGAAGACAGGCATGCGCGGCAGTCACGACGGCTCCTGGGAAACGGCGCACTCGCTTCGCGACGGCGCCTTCTGGAAGACCGCGGGGACGCCGACCGACACGCGCGAATCGTACGGCCTGATCGTCGTCGGCGCGGGAATCAGCGGACTCGCGGCCGCATACTTTTATCGCGCGCATGCAGGCCCGAATGCTCGCATCCTGGTGCTCGATAACCACGACGACTTCGGCGGACACGCGAAGCGCAACGAGTTTCAGCTCGGCGG
>JBPYEE010000143.1:0-7188 GCA_051985095.1 Vicinamibacterales bacterium
AGCAGCACGCCGTCGCCGCGTCGTTCGAGAATCAGCTCGACCTGCCGCGCGCAGGCGTGCTTGGCCACGTTGTTGAGCGCTTCCTGTGCGATTCGGTACACGGTCGTCTCGATTTCTGACGGCAATCGGTTCTCCCAGGCGCCTGAGGCATGGAGCGCGACGGGAATGTGTGTCCGCTCGGACCAGTCCCCAACGTAGTTGCTCAACGCGGCGTACAAGCCCAAGTCGTCGAGGGCTGTCGGGCGGAGTCGCCACGCCAGCTGCTCGACATCGTCATCGAGGTGTCGCGCGATGGCCTCGAGCGCGTCGATCTCCGCGCCGGCGGCGGGGTCGTGCCGCCACAGCGCTTTCAGGCGCCCGACACGCAAGCTCAGGGCTGTCAGCTGCTCACCGAACTGGTCGTGCATGTCACGCGCGATTCGACGACGCTCTTCTTCATGCGCGAACACCAGCCGTCCGAGCAGCTCGGTGCGGACGCGTTCGGCTTCGATGCGCTTGCGCTCGGTCAAGTCAAAATGGGTCCCCACGATCCGCACGACGGGCCCTTCGGGTTCGCGACGAATCGGGAATCCACGTGACAGCACATCGATGTAGCGGCCGTCCTTATGTCGAAGACGGAACTCCGCCTCGTAGGTTCGCGCACCGCGGGCGAGCCGCTCAGCCGCCGCGTCGGCCCGGCTCCGGTCGTCGGGATGAACCAGGCGTTCCCACGCGCTGACATGCGGTTCGATCTCGTCGTCGGCGTACCCGAGCATCTGCTTCCATCGCGTGGAGTACACGACGGCATTGGTCTCCAGATTCCAGTCCCACACGCCTTCCTGCGCGCCGTCAAATGCGAGCCTGAGCCGTTCCTCGCTCTCCCTGAGCGCCGACTCGGTCCGCTTTCGATCGGTGATGTCCAGGTGGATGCCGACGATGCGAACCACGCGCCCGTCGGTTTGGCTTCGAATCGCGAGGCCGCGAGTGAGCACCGTGATGTAGTGCCCGTTCTTGTGTCGCAGCCGAAACTCGCTTTCGTATCGCTCCCGACGGTGAACGACGGCGTCGTATAACGCGTCGGCATGCGGCTTGTCGTCCGGGTGCAACAGCTCTTCCCACGCGCGGACATGGGGGAAGACCTCGTCGTCCGCATAGCCGAGCATTTCCTTCCATCGTGGGGAGTACACGACCGCGCCGGTGTCGAGATTCCAGTCCCAGACGCCTTCTTCGGCTCCGGCGAAGGCGAGCGTCAGCCGCTCCTCGCGTTCACGCAGCACCGCGTACGCGTTCCGCTGCGCCGAGATGTCGTGCAGGATCACGTGAACGTCGGCGTCGCGTTGATCCACGAGACAGGTTGCGTGGACCTCGACGTCGGTCACGCCACCGTCCGCGCGCACGATTCGCGCCTCGGCCGCCACGCCCGGCTCCCCGGCGTGCAGGGCGCTGAATTGATCCGAGAGGACGTGCCGGCTGTCACGCTCGAAAGCGTCGAAGATCGGACGGCCTACCAGCTGCTCGCGTTGCGACACGCCGAACAGACGCGCGGCCGAGGCGTTGAGAAACGTGATTCGGCAGTCGCGGACGGCGACGATGCCAACGGGCGAGGACTCAACCAGGGTTCGGTACAGGTCGCTGGTTCGATCCGCCTCGAACATGGACCAGCGAAGTCTAGCGCCACGCCGTGGCTAGCGCCAAGGGCCAGCCGCAGGCGCGCGCCGGGTGCGGTACACGGCAAAGGCCGCCTGATCGCGTCGATCGACCCGATCAGGCGGCCCCGCCTCGTACACGAAACGCCGTCGCGCGGCGCTACCAGCGAAACGCCAGGCCGACGGCGCCGCGCCAGTACCGAACGCCAGACAGCGCCGCCTGCGTCACCAGGTTGGGTGAATCCGTCACCTCCACGGTGCCGAGGTTGCTGCTCGTGGTCGCTCTGAAGTACCGCGCATCGAACCGGAATCCCCAGGTGCCGGCGAACCCGAGGATGCCAACCCCGATGTTGCCCCCGAACCTGGTGTCATTCTGGCTCGTCACGATGGACGTCAGGGGGACCAGGGCCACCGGCGTGATGATGGAAGAATGCATCTGAATTCCACCGATACCGCCGGAGACGTACGGCATCCACCGACCCTCGCTGCCCACGGGGGCGGCGGCGATCAGGTTGGCCATGTAGGCATTCACCCATGGCCTCTCAGCGAAGGCGGCGTTCCCGACATTGAACTGCGGCGAGAAATCGGCGAGCCCTTCGACGCCGACGACGCGACCCCACAGGTAACTGAGTTGTCCGCCGAAGGTGAAGCTCGAAGTGATCTCATCGTTGGTCGTCGCCGCGTTCAGGGTCGGACCGAAGGCGCCCCTGTCGAGACTCGAGTTGTACGAGCTGCCGACGTTGGCAGACGCGATCCAGCCCCGAGCGTTCGACTCCTCCGGCACTGGCGGTGCCGGTGGCGGCGGTGGAGGCGGAGGCGGCTCTACGTGCGGCGGTGGGGGCGGCGGCGGTGGGGGCGGCGGCGGCGGCGGTGGGGGCGGCGTCACCGTTGGTCGTGGCGCCGCGGTGACGCTGACCAGCGAGAAATTGCCGCACACCTTCGGCACGACAAACGTGTAGGTGTTGCCGCCGGAGCTCACGGCGAATTGCCAGCCGTCAAACGACTCTCGTCCCGACCATCGCACGTTGCGCAGCAGATCCCCTCTGCCTGCCCGTTTGAGCGCCATCCACTGCAGATGCGTGCCAGGTGTGATGGTCACGTCGGTCACCTCACCCGTGGTGAGCCGCTCGATGACCTGCGCGGAGATGTTCTCGAGGCCGGCCATCGCGAGCACTCGGCTGATTTGATCGCGGTTGGCGTTCGCCATCGCGTGAAGATCAGTGATGCTGTGCATCGGCGGACTGAATCGCGTGGTCCTGCCGCCAAGCCTTGTCACCATCTTCTCGTTCGTGCCGTACCCGTCTGTCGACCCCGTTTGCGCCCACGCCGGCGCAAGCCACGCGGCCACAACCAGCGTGGCGAGCAGCCCGTGACCGACGGCGCGGCGCACCGTCACTTGCCTCTTGCTCATCGATTCGTCCTCCAATTTCCGAACAAACGAGTAGGGAGAATTTCAAGAACGGGGCCGCATCCGGTACACCGCGCCACCACGCGAAAGTGGCCACCACACACCATGAAACCGCGCTTGACGCATGCGGGGCCCATGGGCGGTGCAACAGCCCGTGGGCAGCGCGTCACGGCCAGTTGCGATGGCTCTTTGAAGGGTCGCCCAGACCGCCGCCGCGCACCCCTCCGGCGCATTTTTCGCGTACCATTCGCCGCGGAGGGTGTTCGACAACGAGGTAAAACGGGATGACAAGACGAACCCGGGTCAGACCGACGCCGAAGACCGTTGACGAGTACCTCGCGGCGCTCGGCGAGGACCAGCGCGCCGCCCTCCAGCACCTCCGCACGACGATCCGCGCGATCGTTCCACGCGCCGAAGAGTGCATCAGTTACCGGATCCCGGCGTTCCGCCTCGACGGAAAAGTGCTGGTGTGGTTCGGCGCCGCGACGAATCACTGCGCGTTCTATCCGGGCGCGGTCGTGGAGGCGTACAAAGCCGAACTGAAGGATTTCGAGACACGCAAGGGCACCATCCGGTTTCACGCCGTTCATCCGCTGCCAGCTTCGATCGTGCGGACCCTGGTGAAAGCCCGGATCGCCCGGTTGACGTCGCCGACGCGGCAGACGGCGGCGCGTCGCGGACGGCGTCACTGAGTCGGAGGCGGCGATGGAATGGCTGCGATTGGCACTAGTCGTGCTGGGGGCCGGCGTCATTGTGTCGCTGACCGACTGGGTGTTCGCGGGCGACTGGATCCATCGTCGCTGGACGTACGCCGAAGTCTGGCGACCGAATGAAATGCGCGCGATTGCGCTCACGAGTCCTCTGCCGTTTCTCACAGCCGGCGTCTTCGCTGTCGTCGCCGAGCGCCTTCAGCTGCACACCAGTGCCCTGATCACACTGGCGGTGGCGATATGGCTGATTGGCCCGTTGCCGTTGATCCTGACCAATGCCGCCTTCATCAAGCTGCATCGCATGTTCGTCGCGTCGTATGCGATCGGGTGGTTGGTCAAGCTGGTAATCATCGCGCTGGCAGTCGGCTGGCTGGCGTCGCGGTGAGCGTCCCAACGCGCACCGGTGGACCGGCCGGCGGGGCGACCGGGGAGCGCTCGCAGGCGGCCGCATCGTCGCCGCCGCCGCGATTGGTGGCATGCGACGTCGCGTGGCGCGGCGACAAATGAGTCCCGCGTCGTCGCCGAACGTAACGCTGGGCCAGATCGCGCTCGATTGGAACGTGTGATCGTCAGCGCGGCGATCGATGAGATGATTCTCACCGCGTTGGCACGCGCCTGAGATGTACGCCGTCAGTCACGCCGCCACGGCACTGCCGATCCAGCGTCGGTTCCCTCAGGTCGGTCTGTGGCCGCTGCTGATCGCCGTCCAGGCCATCGAGTTAGTGTGGGTTGTCTTCACGTATACCGGCATCGAGCACATCGTCTTCAGCGACGGGCGTATCCACCTGGGCTATCTGCCGTATTCACACTCGGTGGCGTCCACGCTGGCGCTGGCCGCGGTCGCCTGGGCGATTGTTCGGGCGCGCACGGGTGACCCGCGTGTGGCCGCGGCCATCGCCGTCGGCATCGTCTCCCACATCGTGCTCGACATCGTTCAGCACGAAACGGACGTTCCGCTGTTCCCGTCCGCATGGGGGCCCCGCCTCGGGCTCGGTCTCACGCTGCATCCGCTTGCCAATGCCGTGATCGAATTCGCGTACGGCATCGCCTGCTGGCAGTTGTTCGGTGGCCGCCTGGCGCTTCTTGCCGGCATCCTGCTCCTGAATGCGCTCGACGTCCCTTTTATGGTTGCGGGCGCCGATGCGGCGGTGGCGGTCGCCCGGCACCCATCGATTCTGACGACGGTCGTGCTGGTGCAGATCGTCGTCAGTTGGACGGTCGTCTGGGCACTGGCGCGAACCCGAAGCGGCCAGTTCGTCCGGCCCGATCAGTGAAGCCCTCGCAGAAAACCGATGCGCTCCGAGCAGAAACCCGATTTCACCGGGACCTGGGTGTTGGACCCTCAGGCCTCCACGCTCAGCCCTCACATCGCGGCCGCCGTGCAGCGTGGGGTTCTGTGAATCCGGCACCGCGAGCCGATGGTCACCGTCCACCTCACCATCGTGTTTGATGACACGCTGTTCGAAGTCCGCGTCGAACGGCGAGCGGATGGTCGCGATGTCACTGCCACAACGACGATGGCGCGACGCGATCCACCCTGTACTGGCACGGAGACGCGCTCGTGTTCACAGACCGGAGTCGGGTCGCGAACGGTGAGGTGACGGTCTGCTGTCGGTACGAACTGCTCGAAGGCGGATGCCGCCTGCGCGCCGCAGAACAGGTCCGCGGAGCCGGCCGCGACCAGGACAATCCGTGGGTCTTCGAGCGGTCGGCGCAACCCGCCTGGCGACCTGGTGCCTGAGACCCGTACGTCGACGCCGGTGTCCGGGTCACAGCGTTCTGGATGGGCGGCGCCCGACCTCCGGCGCTGAGCGAGGCGATCACACGGCGCGACGTTCACGTCGTGCGCGTTCCGGCAGGAGGGCCGTGAGGGACGGGCGGTTTCGGCCCGCCCCTCACCTGACTACCGCAAATCGAGCTTCCACGCACCGCGACCGTGGGTCGCCGCGTAAAGCACCCCGGCGTTCACGTCGATCGTCAGACCGTACACGGCGACGGGAGGCAAGTTGCCGGCGGCGGGTACCCATTGCGTATCGGAGGCGCGCAGCATATTGACGCCAAAGTCCGTCGAGACAAACACGTCGCCAGTATTCGGGTCGAACGCGATGCCGGTGACGGGCTGGTCGCCCAGGTTGTAGTCGCGGTTCGTCCAGGCCGCCGTCTGGCTGCTCGGGTCGTAGTGCACCTCGAACACATGGCCCGTCGCGGTCGACGCCGCCGCCGCATAGGCGTTGTAGCCCGAGAACGAGATGTAGGCATGGTTCGGGTTGCCCGGGTCCACGGCGATTCCGCTCACGAAGCGTGTCGGTGTCGCGGACGAATCGATGCGGTAGAACTTCACGGCGGCTGGCGTCGTGTTGTCCGCGTTGGAGCTGACGAAGACGCGGCCCCGCCTCAGGCCCGCCCAGAGGGTGCCGGCGTCGCTCGGCGCGCGTTCGACAGCCACGATGTAGCCGGCCGAGCCCGGCGTCTTGTCGGGCCCGAACGCCGTGCTCGTGAGATCTGCTCCAATCGCCACCCAGTCGCCGCAGGGCGCCGCGAAGGTGCCGAAGAACTCATTGCAGTTCGATTCGAGGAACGCCTCGCCGCCGTTATCGTCCTGCGTTCGCCAGACGTGCTGGAGTCCGGTGAAGATCGTCCGATCGACCGTCGGGTCGTAGATGATCGGGATGTAGAAGGAACGACCTTCGCTCCGCGCGGCGCCCGAGAAGAAGGTGTCGGACACCCAGTTCCACCCCAGCTCGCTCGTGCCCTGGAAGTTCATGTCGATCTGCGCGTCGAAAAACGTGTGGAAACGTTTGTTCGGGTTCGCCGGCGCGATGCCCGACTGTCCGCCGTCCCCGAAGATGGTGAGGAACCAGTTCGAATTCCCGTTCCCGTTGCCGTTGCTCTTGCTCGTAAAGGCCTGCGTCCCGTTGTCCTGGGTGCCGCCCATGATGTCATTGAGTGGATCCTGAACGTTGACGGACAGACTCTGGTACTGGAGCGTCCCGAGTCCCCGGTTCAGGGACGAGATGGTGGTCGGCACTTTCGAGAGCCAGTTGGTGCAGTCGACGACATCGTTTCCCGAGATTGGCCGGGACGAGCATTCGCTCGACACGTTCGAAAACGACCCGTTCAACCTGAAGACGCCACCATCGTTGGCGACGAACACGATATCGGGATTGAGCGGCGTCGCCGCGATCGCGTGCTCGTCGGGATGGAGGCTCACGCCCTGGGTGTCGATGGTCATATCAGTAAAAGTGACACCCGCATCTTCCGAGCGCTGGATGGCCCGACCGTTCGAGGCCCCCCGGAGCTCGCCGTACTGCATCGCCCCGCCGATGTAGACGATGCCGGGCGCGCCAGGCGGCGAGTACACCGGCATGTCGTACGAGCACTGCGTGAGACAGTAATTGCGTGACGCGAACCCGGGTGTCCCGGGCGTCGCATTCGACAACTTCGC
>JBPYEE010000144.1:0-11224 GCA_051985095.1 Vicinamibacterales bacterium
GACGTGGTCGAAGTCCCGCACGAAGGTCTTGCGGATGCGATCGGTCTGCGCGCGCCAGACCGAGTCCGGAACGTAATCGGCCACGGCCGTCGTCACGCCGTGGCAGTCGGTGGATCGGGCAGGGAGGATTGTGCGGAACGATTTGAACACCGGTCCCGACGACCCGTCGGCGCGATCGAGCAGAAGGAAGGCATCCCATCGTCGCCGGTCGCCGTACTGGCGAATGAGGTATTCGACGTCGTCGGCGTACGAATACGCGTGGCTGTCGTCGTACGGCTCGATGTGGAAGGCGACCTTGATGCCGTGCGCGCGCATCACGTCCATCAGAGACGGCACCAGCGCATCGACGTCGCTGCCCTGCCCCCACCAGCTGATGTTGATGGCGCCGGCGCCGCTTTGCGCGATCCAGGCCGCGTGTTGCTCCATGACGGTCGTCGAGCGGGAATCGTAGGCCCCGAGCAGCGGCATGTAGTTCGAGGCCAGATCAATCGGCGGATTTCGGTCGCTCTGATTCCAGTGGACGTACGGGTTGGTTTGGTACCAGGGGTAGTACTCGAAGACGAAATGCGAGGCCGGATCGTCGAAGCGATCCGCAACCGTCGCGCGGCCGTTGCGCTGGGCGAGCAGCGGGCGTTGCCGCGCGACACCGCTGCACAGGATGGCAGCTGATCTCAGGAATTCGCGGCGATCCATTGGTTTCCGATCATAATAAGAAGATGGTCCGTAGACGGTGCGTCGCCGCGACTCTCGCGTTCCTGCTGCTCGTGCTGCTCGCGCCGGTCCACGCGACCGGCCACGCGTTTGGATGGAAAGTGACGGGCAAGCAGGGGACCGTCTATCTCGTCGGTTCCGTGCATCTCCTCTCCAAAGACCTGTACCCGCTGAACCCGGCGCTCGAGACGGCGTACAAAGCGAGCACGCTGCTCGTGGAAGAAGTGGATCTCGGCGAGATGGCGCAAACCGACAACCAGTTCGCGCTCCTGTCGCGCGGCATGCTGCCCGAGTCGCAATCCCTTGACACGGTCCTGTCGCCCGCGACGCTGGCGCTTTTGAACAAACATCTGCCGGATCTGGGTCCCATGGCTCAGGCGATGAAGCGCTTCAAGCCGTGGTTTGCGGCGCTCACCATCGAGTCGCTCGAATGGACCAAGGCCGGATTCGATCCCAACCTCGGGCTGGACAAGCACTTTTACGACCGCGCGATCGCCGACGGCAAGTCGGTCCAGGGGCTCGAAACGACGGCCTTCCAGGTCGGGCTGTTCGACGACATGCCGATGGATCAGCAGGACAAGCTGCTTGCCGATATATTGAAAGACGTCGATTCGGAGCAGGCGAACCTCTCGAAGCTGATCACGGCGTGGCGCGACGGCGACGTCGCGACCGTCGAGCGCATCGTCCTGTCGGAGCTGAAGAGCGACCCGGCCGTTTACAAACGGCTGCTTGTCGATCGCAACCGGAACTGGCTGCCGAAGATCGACCAGCTGTTCGGCCGCGGGGGGGACAGCCTGGTGATTGTCGGCGCCGCACATCTGGTCGGACCCGACGGCCTTCTCGCGCAGCTCCGGGCCAAGGGCTACACCATCGAACAGCTGTAAGCGGGACGGCCGCCGCGAGCGCCGCGCTAGCTGACCGGCCGCGGGAAGTGTTTCTCGTACCAGGCCACCGAACGGTCGATCTGATCGACGGCGTGGCGCGACTCGCGGACGCCGTGCCCCTCCCGGGGATAGCGCACCATGACGGCCTCGGTCCCGACATCTTTGAGCGCGATATAGAACTGTTCCGCCTCGGCAATCGGCACGTCGTTGTCGTTCTCACCGTGCATCAACAGCGTTGGGGTGTGATTGTTCGCGACGTGGCGCAGCGCTGACCGCTGCAGCAGCGTGTCCATCAGGTTGCCCTGGTGCGGGTACGCGCCCCATTCCATCGCCTCGTACTGGTTGTAGTACGTCATGTAGTTGTAGCTGACGATGTTCGTGATAGCCGCCGTCGGGATCGCCGCTTTGAAAATGTTGGTTTGCGTCGGGATCCAGGCGGAGAGCTGACCGCCGTAGCTGGTGCCTTCAATCCCCATCCGATCCCGATCGATCCAGGGATACCGGCGGATGGCGGCGCTGACGCCGTACAGCACGTCCTGGGCTTCATTACCGTTCTGGTCGCCGAACACCGCATCGGCAAACGCCTGGCCGTACCCCGTCGACCCCCGGTAGTTGACCATGAGTGTCGCCCAGCCAAGCCCTGCGTAGACCTGATTCTTGAAGTTGAACGCCGGCCCCTGCTGACCGTGCGGCCCGCCGTGGATGTTCACGATGAGCGGATACCGACGATTCGGATCGAGGCCGAGCGGCTTGGTGAGAAACGCCTCGACGTCGAACTTGTTGTCGTTCGACACAAAGGTGAACGCCTCCACCTCGGCGATGGTTTTGTTGCCGAGCAGCGCCGCGTTGAGACTGGTCACCCGCCTGGCCGCCGCCGTACCGGAGCGCACGTACAGCTCGGCCTGGTCGGTCGGCCCCGCCAACGTGTATGCGAGAACGTCTTTGGCCACCGAGAACGCGCCGACGCTGCCGCGGTCCGTGACGATCGGAGCGGGTGCCTCGCCGGTGACCGGCGCGCGATACAGACGCACGTTGCCCCGCTCCTGCACCGTGAACAGCAGCGCGGTGCCATCACTCGACCATTCCGGGGCGCCCTGACGGTTGTCGATCCGCCCGAGTTCGCGCCGGTCGGTGCCATCCGCGTTCATCACCCACACATGGGTATCCTCCATCGTCGTCTCGCGATCGGTGAGGCCGCGGCGGGTGGCTTCAAACGCGATCCGTCGTCCATCGGGCGACCATCGCGGGTGGTACTCGTTGCTCTCGGTCGCCGTGAGGCGCCGAAGGGATTTGTCGCTCGGCTTCAGCGCGTAGATGTCGTAATTGAAAAAGATGTCCTCATCGGCGTCTCGATTGGTCAAGAACACCAATTCATCGCCGGCCGGCGACCAGTCGATCGAGTGTTCGTAATGGGGACCATCGGTCAGCTGCTCGACGCGGCCTGATCCAACATCGACCAGGAAGAGATGGAGCCGCCGGTTGTCGTTGAAGCGCGTCATGCCTTCGGCGGCGTCGGGCTTGTACAGATACCGCGTGATGACCACGGGGTCGCCGGTCGCGGCGGCGGTTTCAGGCCCCGCGACGGCCGACACGAAGGCGATCCGTTTGCTGTCGGGCGACCACGCGATCGTTTTGCCGCTGCCTGGCAGCGGCGCGTTGGTCCCGTTCATCTCGGAGAGGAATCTCGCGCCGCTCCCGTCGGGGCGCGACACGATCAAGCCTGACTTGTCGCCAAGGCGTCCGCGATAGGCGATCGAGCGGCCGTCGGGTGACCACTCCGGATTCCCGCTGGCGTCTTTTTCGCCGCCGAAGCGCACGTTCTTGCCATCGGCAAGCGTCATCACCCAGAGCTGGCCGTACGGGCGTCCCGGACCGTCGTTGTTTTCGACGACGTAGGCGACGCGGGTCGCGTCCGGCGACACCGCGACGCTGCCAACCGATCGAAGGGTCAGCAAATCACTGCTGCGCAGACGATCCTGGGCCGAGACCACACCTGACATCACGACGACGACGACGGCGCCCCACGCGGCGCCGCGAGCAGCAACGAACATGACGGTATTCCTCCGGCGTGTGTATTCTACTGGCATGCGGTACATCATCCGGACGCTTGTGCTTCTCGCGTGTGCGGCGACGGTCACCCGCGCCGATCAGCAGCGCTGGTGGTCGCACGTCAAGGTCCTGGCCGATGACGCGATGGCGGGGCGCAACACCGGCAGCCCGGAGCACCGGCGCGCCGCGGAATACGTCGCCGCCCAGTTTCAGAAGGCCGGCCTCGAGCCGGCCGGCGACAAGGGCTACCTCCAACCGGTTGCGTTCACGACGCGGGCGATCGACGAGGCGCGGTCGAGCTTGGCGCTCGTCCGGAACGGTCGAACCGAGCCGCTCGTTCTCGGCGAGGACGCGAACTTCAGCATGCGCATCGATCCGGCGCCCTCGGTCGACGCACCGCTGGTGTTTGCTGGCTACGGCCTCAAGATCCCTGAACGCCACATCGACGAACTCACAGGCCTGAACCTGCGCGGCGCGGTCGTCGTGTACCTGTCGGCCACGCCCCGATCACTGCCGGGGCCGCTGCAGGCTCATTTCGGATCGGCGGCCGAGCGCTGGAAGATGTACCGGGCCGCCGGCGCGATTGGCACGATCACCATCAGCAATCCGAACGCGATGGACATTCCGTGGTCCCGATCGACCCTCGCGCGTCTCCAGCCTTCGATGTCGCTCGCCGACCCGGCGCTTGACGAGGCCGCTGGGCAGCAGTTTGCCGTGACCGTGAACCCGGCGCACGCCGACAAACTGTTCGCGGGGACGGGGCACACCTTTGCAGAGATTCTGGCAGCCGCCGACGCCAACGCGGCATTGCCTCACTTCGCCATTCCCGCGCACGTCACCGCGACGGTGGCCGTAACGCGGTCGCGTGTGGAATCGCAAAATGTGGCCGGCGTGCTGCGCGGCGCCGATTCCAACCGACGCAACGAATACGTCGTCGTCTCGGCACACCTCGACCATCTGGGCGTCGGCGAACCGATCAACGGCGATCGCATCTACAACGGGGCGATGGACAACGCCTCGGGCGTCGCAGCGATGCTGGAAACGGCGACCGAACTGCACGAGCGCCACGCCCAGGCGGCGCGGTCGATCCTCTTTCTGGCCGTGACGGGTGAAGAAAAGGGTGAGCTGGGATCGCGGTATTTTGCCGCGCATCCGACGGTCCCGCGCTCCAGCCTCGTCGCCGACATCAACATCGACATGTTCCTGCCGCTCTTTCCGCTGAAGACGCTGATGGTCCTCGGCCTCGACGAGTCGGATCTCGGCAGCGACATCCGCGCCGTCGCCACCGGGCTCGGTCTGGCCGTCCAGGCGGATCCGGAACCGGCGCGCAATCGGTTCGTCCGCAGCGATCAGTACAGCTTCATCAAGATCGGCATCCCGGCGCTGGCGATGAAAGTGGGCTACGAACCGAACACGCCGGAGGCCGAGACCGCGCGCAAGTGGACGGCCGAGCGCTACCACGCCCCGTCTGATGATCTCCGGCAGCCGATCGACCTCTCCGCGGCTGACAAGTATGTCGACGTTGTACGCCTTCTGACGCTCCGCATCGCCGACCGCGGGCGCCGCCCCGTCTGGAACGACGCCAGCTTCTTCAAGCGGTTCGCGACGGCCTCGACGCCGTCGCAGTGAGGCGCGTCGCCGGGGTCGACATCATTTCTGCGTCAGCGCCAGCACGGCGTAAGCCGTGGCTGCATCGCTCATGAACTTGCCCGGGTCCGAATTCGGGTCGCGGTTCTTGTTCAGGGAGACCGCCGTCCACTGCCCCGTCGTGTGATTCTGGTTCGCGCGGAGCCACGCCAGTCCCTTTGCGACGTGCGGGTCGGTCGCCGGCACGCCTGCCTGTCGCAGCACGAGCGTCATGAGTCCGGTCGCGTAGCCATCCGTCTTCGTGTCGAGCGGCGTGTTGTCGACGCGCTGCCAGCGTCCGAGCGACGCCGTGCTCCAGCCACCGTCCGCCTGCTGCGCGGTGAACGCCTCCCGGATGATCGCCTGCTGCTGGTCGCGCGGAAGCAGATTCTCGACCTTGGTCGACGCCCAGAGGCCCATCACCCGGTTGAACAGCGATTGCTTCTCGCTTTCACGCTGGAAGTAGTCGCGCAGGAGTTTCAGGTTGTCTGCCAGGTCGGGCGTGGACGCGTAGTTCTCGGGCGCCGTGCCGACCGCAATGGCCGCCAGCGCAGCGCCAAAGTACGGCGAGGTGGGCGATTCCCACGGCTCGTAATGAAAGTTCAACCAGGCCCAGGCGCCCGAAAGCTCCTGCGTTCGCATTTGCAGCGCCCACATGTTCCGGAAGGCGGTCCGTGTCTCCTCCGACAGCTTGCCCGTCTGCGCGTCGCGTGTGGCGAGAATCAACGCATTCATCACCGCCTCGCTGGCCCGCGACTCGCTGCTCTTGGGGATGCCCCGCAGCTGGTCCGGATAAAACGGCTCGACGTCGCGCCACATCGTCACGCGCTTGACGACGTTTTCGACGAGCGTGCGCTCCGGAGCGGAGAGCCCCTGTTCGCCGAGCGGAGCCCTGAGCGACGGCCGGCTGAGAGCATAGGGCACGGCGGTGTGACAGGAGACGCAAAACGTTCCGTGATCGCGCGCGGAACCCTGCCATCCTTCCCACCACGTCGCCCGGCCGTCCAGATAGGCCGCGGCGGCCTTGGGATCCCACGACGCAGCGTCCGCGGCGGCGGCGACCGGCGCCCACGACGCAAGCACGACAACGGCAGCACCCAGCATCAGGCGATTCACCAGCATCGATCGACCTCCCTCAAGGTTTCTTTCCCAACGGCAAATCGTCGCGATTGCCCCATTCTTCCCAGGCTCCGTAGTAGTTCCGGAGCCGGCCGTACCCGATCAGACGTAACGCGAAGAGGTCGACCGACGCGCGCATACCGACCTGGCAGTATGCAATCACGGCCTGCGACGGCAGGATGCCGCGCGACTCGAAAATGGCCTGGATCTCGTCGGCGCTCTTGAACGTCCGGGTCGGCGTGGCCAGCAAGTCTTCCCAATAGACTGGAACTGACGACGGGATGAATCCGCCGCGTCTGATCCCGCGCAGATCCCGGCCGTCGATTTCGCTGGGGGTCCGCGCGTCGACGATCTTCACGTCGCGTCGATCGATCGCCCCGACAACGTCGGCGGCGGTGGCGAGCCAGGCCGGCTGGGGGCGCCCAGTGAAAGTCGCCGGTCCAGGGGCCGGTGTCTCCCGGGAATCGCCGCGATGCTCGGCCTGCCACTTCACCCAGCCGCCGTTCATCAGCGCGACGTTCGGGTGGCCGAAATAATTCAGAATCCACCAGAGGCGGGCGGCATAGATGCCGCCGCGCTCATCGTACGCGACGACGCGGGTGTCATCCGAGACGCCAAGCCCCGCCATCAGCTGTTCAAACGCCGCGGGCGTGGGCAGAAAGGTCGGCGGCGCCATCGCGTCGCGAATCGCCACAGGCGACAGATACACGGCACCGGGCACGTGGCCGGCCGCGTACCCGTTTGACCGCATATCGACGACGCGGACGTGCGCGTCCTGCGCGTGCGTCGCAACCCACTCGGTCTCGACGAGGAGCTCCGGGTGGGCATAGGCCAGCGCCGCCACGATCACGAGCGGAAGCATAGTCAAAGTGTAGCCGCAAGCGGCACAATCTACCTATGCCGTCTCTTTCAGGCGTCTCGGTGGTCGTGACGGGCGCAGGCCTCGCCGGACTGGCGGCCGCGCGGGACCTGACGGCGCGTGGCGCGGCGGTAACGGTCGTCGAGGCGCGCGATCGGGTCGGCGGGCGCGTCTGGACCGTGCGGGAGGGCTTCGTCGAGGGACAACATGCCGAGGCCGGCGGTGACCTGATCGATGAGGCGCAGCACGAGATTCGGGATCTGGCGCGCGAGCTCGGGCTGACGCTGGTGCGCATCCTGCGTCTCGGGTTCGCGTCCGTCCGGCTCGACGCGTCGGGGAAGCCGCACATCGTCTCGCGCAACGCGATGGGAGGGTGGGCTCGGCTGCACGACCAGCTGCAGCCGGTCGTGCGGCCGTACAAGCTCGCCGAGCAGCGTTGGGATACCCCGATTGCGACCGCCATCGCGCGCCGGTCTGTCGCAGGGTGGCTCGACGAACACGCCAACGATCCGGATCTGCGCGCGACGGCGACCGGCCTGCGCGGCTTCTTCCTCGCCGATCCCGAGGAGCTGTCGCTCATCGCGCTCGTCGATCAGTTCGCGGCAAGCCAGGGTGATGGCCCGTGGAATCTGTATCGCATCACGGGCGGCAATGACGCGCTGGCGCAGGCGCTCGCTCGACCGCTGGGGAGCCGGCTGCGCCTGAGCACCGAAGTCGTCGCCGTCTCACAGCGCGGCAACTCGGTGCGTGTGAGCGTCAGAAACGGCCGCGCGACGGATCAGATCATGTGCGACTACGTCATTTTCGCCGTGCCGGCGCCGCTGCTCCGCCGCATTCCCATCACTCCGGCGCTGCCGGTCGTGCAACACGACGCGATCGCGCGGTTGAAGTATGGACGCGGCACGAAGTCCCTGCTGCAGTTCTCGAGCCGGTTCTGGCGGAGCCCGGGACGCGCGCGGGCGTTTGGCACGCCGCTCCCCTTCGGCGCGATCTGGGAAGCCAACGAAGAGCAGCGCGGGCGTCCGGGAATCCTGTCGTTTCTGAGCGGCGGCAACGCCAGCGATCTCACGCAGGCGCTGGTCGCCAAGGAAGGCGCGCAGGGCCTGGCACGCGCCGTCGCGTTTCTCGGCTCGCCTCGCGCCACCCTGCTCGGCTCGCGCCAGGTCGTGTGGGAGCACGACCCGTGGGCGCGCGGCGGCTACGCGTTCTACGATCCGGCGTTCGATCCGGAGCTGCGGGCGTGGCTGTGGCGCCCATGCGGCCGCCTCTTCTTCGCTGGCGAGCACACGAGCATCCGCTGGCAGGGGTACATGAACGGCGCCGTCGAAACCGGCCGCCGCGCGGCGGCCGAAATCGCCGCCGTGTGCCAGTGATGCGCCGCGACTGGCGCGGGCCCGGCGTCAACGGGCGGAGGTGACCGCGTCGCCGTCGTTGACCTGCCGGGCCGCGAGGTCGGTCAGGCGCCGGTCCGCCCTGGCCTCGTCATCCAACGTTTCATGCAGCAGACGCGCCTCGTCGGGACGGTTGAGGCGGCGGGCGTAGGCGCGAGCGCAGCCATATGCTGCGATCTCATAGTGCTCGATTCGCTGCGCTACCCCGACGATCGCGGCGTCGCGCGGGTCGTCTGCCGTCACCTGATTCAGCCGGTCGTCGCATTCCTGGATGATGCCGGCAAGCGCCGCACACGGTCGCGATCTCCGCCGCTCGTTCCAATGCGTGAAAATCAACTCGAGTCGTTCGAGGTGAAGCCGCGACTGCTGACAGTGCTTGATCAGCACGTCGCGCAGCTCCGGCGCACGCGCCTGCTCCGCGATGCGTGGCAGGTGACGGATGATCTGGGTTTCCGCGTCGTACAGGTCGCCAAGCTCGTCGAGGTAGAGATCCTTGAGCGATGCAATGGCCATGAACACTCGCGATTAGCAATCGCCGTACCTGAGCGCTACGGCCGACGTTGATGGACGATCTTGCCGCCCGCAATGGTGAGAACGACTGCCACCGACCGCACTTTTTCGGGCGAAACCGCGAGAATGTCGTCGCTCAACACGACGAGGTCGGCCAGCATGCCCCGCGCGAGCACACCCTTCTCCGTGTCTTGAAATTCGGCGAACGCAGACCCCCGTGTATACGCCGCCAGCGCAGCCGCGATCGGCGCGCGCCGGGCGGCGACCGCCATCCCGAGCATCGGATTGAGCGACGCCGCCGGCCAATCGGTGCCCAGCGCGACGTCGACGTGGCGATCGATCAGGCGCCGAAGCGCCTCAGCATCGGCGTCGGCCGCGCCGGGCTGGACTGACGCGACGGCGCGCAGCGACGCCATGCGGTCGGCGTCGGCGGTGGTCGCCTGCTCGGCGTGCTCGATCCGAAATCGCCGGTCGCGCACGCCATTCGCCCTCACGATCGAGTCCAGCAGATCGAGGGCCGGTGCGATGCCGCCGGCGCCGGCGTTCACGCAGAGCTGCAGCCCGGCATGGTCGGCAGCCATCAGCCGCGTGAGCCGCTCATCGGACGGCGGGGCGGCATCGCCGGCGACGGCGCCGAGCCGGAGTCGTGCTGACCCGAATCCGCTCCGGATCCCCAGGCGCGCCTGATCGAACCAGGTGGTCTCGACGGGAATCGCAACCATGCGGGTCGTCAGCACGCCGCGTGTGGCCATATCGGCGTACACCGCGACGTCGGCCGGGTCCGGATTCATGTCCTGCACGCTCGTGACACCGAGCGACGCCGCATGCTCCAGCGCGCGCGTAATCGTGTTGCGGCGTTCGGCGTCGGTGGGCTTGGGAACGACCCGCGCCACGGCGTCCATGGCCGCGCCTTCGAGAATGCCCGTCGGCAGTCCGCGCGCGTCGCGCAGAATGGCGCCGCCCACCGGATCCGGGCTCTGCTCGGTAATCCCGGCGCGGCCAAGAGCGGCCGCGTTTGCGAGCGCCCGGTGCCCGTCGACGTGCATGACGAACACCGGCGTCCCGTTGGTGCCGTCGTCGATCGCGTCGCGCGTCGGCAGCTCGGCGCGCGGCCAGCGGCGCTGGTCCCACTGCCCGCCGGTGATCCACTCACCCGGCCGGTTGCGGGCTCGTTCGACGATCCGGCGCGCGAACTCCTCCCGCGACGACGCGTCGCGGAGATCCACGCTGGTCAACTGGGCGGCTCCGGCTGCGAAGTGGACGTGCGCGTCGTTGAAGCCGGGCACCACGCGGCGGCCGTGCGCATCGACGACCTGCGTGTCCGGCGCGCGCCAGCGATCAATGTCTGTGGCTGAACCGACGTCGACGATGCGATCGCCGATGATTGCCAGCGCCTGGGCCTCGGGGCGCGACGCGGCGCCGGTCCAGATCGCGGCGCCCGTCACGATGAGATCGGCGCTGACTGGCAGCGGTCGAGCGCAGCCGGCGGCCGCGCACGCACATCCGATGGCCGTCCAGCAGACGCCTGTTCGACGCAGAATCTGTCGGCCGATCACGGCCGGTCGCGTCTCAGGGACGCGGCGACGATCGCTCAATCGCGCCCATCGCCGACTCGAGGCGCGTCACCAGACCATCGAGCTGGTCGACGACGGCCCGGACCGTCTCCGGCTTGCTGAGGTCGACGCCGGCCTGTTGCAACAACGTCATCGGGTGGTCGCTGCCGCCGGCGTTGAGCAGCGTCAGATAGCGGTCAAGCGCCGCCCGGCGCGCCGGGTCCGATCCGGCCGTCATCTGGCGCATCAGCTGTGCGCTCGAGGCGAAGCAGGTCGCGTACTGATAAACGTAGTACGGCGTGCTGTAGAAGTGCGGAATGCGCGCCCACGTAATGCGCGACAGATCATCGTAGGTCAGCGCGTCGCCATGGTACGTGCGGAGCAGATCGAAGTAGATCTCGGCGAGGATGTCGGATGTGACCGGCCGCCCGGCCTCGACGAGCCGGTGCGCCTGCAGCTCGTAATCGGCGAAGAGTACCTGTGTGTAGAAGGTGGCCACGATGCCGTCGATGGCGTGCTGCA
>JBPYEE010000145.1:0-5749 GCA_051985095.1 Vicinamibacterales bacterium
TCTACACCGGCGTGTTGAGCCAGAAAACGTTCATCGAAGCACGGCTGGCGGGCTACTACGGAAAGGATTCAACCGACCCGCAGCAGTCCGGTCAGCCGCGTGTCCAGCCACGCTTCGACAACCTCGACACTGGTGCGATCACGGGAGGGATCTACTCGTGGAATGACGAGAAAGTGTGGCGGACGAGCGTGTCGGGCAAGCTTTCACATTTCGCCGATCGGTTCCTCGGCGGCAGTCACGACGTCAAACTTGGCGTCCAGTACAGCGGCGGGGGCCAAGATACGGTGACCGGCCGCAACGACTACCTCTACATCACGGGCGGCCGCGCGCAGTACGGCTTGGTGCGGCAGCCGTATCACGTCGGCGGCTTCACCCGCATGACTGGCGTGTACGCCGACGACACGTACAGGTTGAATCAGGTCACGTTCAATCTGGGCCTCCGTTACGACCACTCGCGTGCGATGTACCCATCGTTTCCAATCCTCAACGGCCAAGGGCTTCCGACTGGACAATCCGCGCCAGGCAACGACGATGTCTATCACTGGGATGTCGTGTCGCCGCGCATCGGAGTGAACTGGAAAGTCAGTCAGGCGGGCACGACGGTGATCAAGGCGTACTACGGCCGACTGTATCGCAGCATCTACCTGTCAGATTTCACGGCGGCCGCACCGTCGGTCACGCCGCTCTACGCGGTCACGGTCGCCCCCGACGGCACATACCCCAACTGTATCAACTCGCCTATCGGATGTACCGTGAGCAGCAGCAACACGAACCTGCGGATCGATCCCAACTACAAGGATCCGCATACGAACGAATACATCATCCAAGTCGAGCAGCAGGTAATGTCCGATCTGGGTCTTCAGGTGAACTACGTTCACAAGGACGGCTATGACTACCCGGGTTGGGAGGACATTACCGGAACATACGGGGTGGTGCCGTACGTCGACAGCCGCGGCGTGGGGGCGACGGGACAAACAATCGATGTCTACAAGCTGCTGTCACCGACCTCGCAAAGTGTTTTCCTGATGACAAACGCCGTCGGCCCGTCCGGGCAAACGCTCTTCAACCGGTACAATGGCGTCACGATGACGGGCACCAAACGGATGTCCCATCGGTGGCAGGGCACGTTCTCCCTGGTTCTGTCGAAGTCCGAAGGTCGCGAGCCGTCCAGCACGTCGGGCCCGCGCTCATCACAATCGACGACACCTGGAACGTTCGGGCGGTTTAGCGATGGACCGAACGATTGGGTCAACACGGACGGGCTGTTGATCGCGGACCGCCCGGTGATCGCGAAGGCGCAGATCGTGTACGGGCTGCCCTGGGGCTTTACGGTGTCGGGCAATCTCCAACACCAGACCGGCCGCCCGTGGGCGCGCGAGATTCGCGTCGGCGGTCTCGGCTTTCCAACATCGCCGACGATTTATGTGGAACCACTCGATGGCAGCCGCCGCGTGCCGAGTCTGGACCTCATCGACATGCGCCTGCAGAAGTCGTTCGACATCCCGCGCAGCACCCTGCGCGCAGACGCGTACGTGGATTTCTTGAATCTGACCAACTCCGACACGACTGAAAACGTCGGGTCACGACTTGGGACGTCATCGTCGTTCAGTCTGCCGACGAGCTACATCCTGCCGCGCCGCGCCATGATCGGGTTGCGGTTCCGGTTCTGATCGCATCGCGGAGGCCTCTGGCAAGGGCTGTTAGGGCCCTTGCCAGCAGTGCCCACTAGCGGCGGCGAATCTCCAATAATCGTTCGCGCGCGGCGACAAACTGCGGATCCAGTTCCAGCGTTTTGCCGAAGTACTTAACCGCCTCCACTGGTCGCTGTTCGCGTTCCAGCGTGAGGCCAAGGTTATACGTGTATCGAGGCTCGCGCGCATCTCGCGCGATCGCTTCCCGGAACATTCGCTCCGCGTTTGGCAGGTCCGATCGGGCGCCCAGAATCATCCCAAGCGAATTCCATTCAGATGGTTCCGATGGGTCGCGTGCCATCGCCTCCCGAAAATACCGCTCGGCGGCAGCCAACTCCCCGGCATCGCGATAGAGTTCGCCCAGTCGTCGATAGACGCGCGCGTCGGTCGGGATGGCGCCTTCGGCGAGGCGAAGCGCCGCGATGGCGCCGTTCAGATTACCCTGGGCCTTCCGGCAGTCGGCCAGCAAGAAGTAGCTTCCGCCAAACGCCGGCAGTCGAGGAATCGCTCGTTCAAACTCGCTGGCCGCATCCTTCCACCGCTTGAGGCCGACTAACGCGCGACCATAGTAGTAGTGCGCCTCAAAACTGTCGACGCCGCGCGCCGCGATGGCGCGAAACCGCTCGGCGCTCGCGGCGTAGTCCGCTTCTCGAAGCGCAACGAGGCCCTCGCGCAGCAGACGATTCAACTGCCGGTACTCGTCGATCTTGTCCTTGGGGTCGATGCCCGTGTTTTCAGGCGACCCACCCGCATTCACGTACCCCAGAGCGCCAAGCTTTTCAACGAGGTCGGTCGGGACGTGATCGGTCGCTGATCTCGGGGACGCCGCGGCCGTGTCAGCCAGATGCCTCTCCAGACCGGCTCGCATCGCGCGAGCGCGGGCGGGCGAAACCTCAACGAGATTCGTTTGTTCGCCCGGATCGCTGGCCAAATCGTAGAGTTCTGGCCGCGGCGCGCGGATGTACTTCCACCGACCATCTCGAATGCTCTGCAGGTCGCTCCAGCCGTAGTGGATCTGCGGTGTGAGTGACTCAGCAAACGCCGGTTCGTTCGCAAGCTTCTGCGTTCCTCCACGCAACGCCGCCGCCACGCTTCGCCCAGGACGCGCCGGCCCGCCAGACGGGGGCGGCACGCCAGCCAGCTCCAGGATGGTCGGAAACAGATCGATACTGCGAAACAGCACGGGCAACTTGATTCCGGCGCCGATACCCGGCCCCCGCAGGATGAAAGGCACTCGCAACGTCGCCTCATACACGAAGAATCCGTGCACGGGTTCGCCGTGGTCGCCGAGCCCCTCGCCGTGATCTGACGTGACGACGGTGAGGGTGTGGTCGCGGATGCCGAGACGTCCGAGCGCCGCGTCGAGGCGGCCGACGAGCTCGTCGGTCCACGCGACGGCACCGTCATAGAGGCGACCGGCGTACCGCGACGCGTACGGTTCGGGCGGTTCGTACGGGTCATGCGCATCGTACAGATGAACCCACGTGAAGGTGCGGTCGCCCGCGTGCGCGTTGAACCAGGTGATGGCTTCCTTCGTGGTGACGTCCCCGCGCTTCTGAAGCGTCTCGAGAAATCGCGCGTCGTCCGCGCCCGCGTCAAACCGGTCGGAGTAGGCATCGAAGCCACGCGCCAGGCCGGCCTGGGCCGAGAGCACGATGGACGAAACGAACGCTGCGGTCCTATAACCGGCGGCCTTAAAGGACTCGGCCAGCGTGGGAATGGTCGGAGCGAGTCCAAGCGAGATGTTGTCGCGAACGCCGTGCTGCGACGGATACAGTCCCGTGAAGATGGACACATGCGACGGCCGCGTCAGGGGCACGTGAACCGACGCGTCGGGCGCCATGGCGCCTTCGCGTGCGAGTCGATCGAGATTCGGCGTCGCCACATCACGACTACCGTAGCAGCCAAGGCGATCGGCTCTCAGCGTATCAATCGTGATGATCAGCACGTGCTGCGGTCGCGCGGCAACGGCGACCGGCAAGCGCGGCCGAGACTGTTCGCAGCCACACGTCCAGAGCGACGCGACCACGAACAGCCACCGCAGACAATCGGGAAACTGGCCGAAGGTCATTTTCAAGGACCGCCGCGCCTCCGTAATTGCGCTTCCTGTCGCTGTCCTTCAGCCGCCTCGCGTGCGGCGTCTGCTGAACGGCCGCGCCGCGAGTACACGTCGGCAAGAACATAGTGGGCGAGCGGCGCAATCTGCGGATCCGGTTGTCGCGCCATTCCGGCGATCGCAGCTGCCTCCGCGCCGTCGATGTCGCCAGCGTCTAGCTTTGCCTTGGCGAGATACAGATAACCTGTGCCGAATGACGGATTCGCGGCGACCGCCTGGTCGAAATGAGTGAGCGCCTCGGAGGCGCGTCCCGCCGCCGCCAGCAGTTTGGCGAGATTGAAGTGGGCGCGGTAGGTCTTCGGGTTGTGGGCGAGCTCGGCATCGTAGTCCGCGATCGCTTTCGGGGAGTCGCCCCGCGCCTCGTCGACGAGGCCGAGATCGTAGCGCGCCATGGGCTGGTCCGCCTTGCGCGTCAGGGCCTTGGTCAGCGTGCGCTCGGCCCTGTCAAATTGCTTGAGTTCGATATAGCACTCACCGAGTTTCGTCAGAAACGTCGGTTGCTCAATATCCTCGCGGACCGCTTGTTCGAGCGTTGCAGCGGCTTGGTCGAACCGTCCCTGTTGCATCCAGATGTCGGCGAGCTGATAGTGGGACTTCCAGTCCCGCGGATTGAGGACCAATACGCGCTGAAAGCCGGCTTCGGCCGCATCGAATCGACCCGCCGTTTTGTATGCGAGGGCGAGGCTGAATGCCGCGCCATCGTTCTCCGGATCGATCTCAACCGCTTTCCGATAGGCGGCGAGCGATTCGTTCTGGCGTTGCGCCTTCGCGTCCATCGTCCCGAGCATCAGATAGGCCTCGACGATCTCGGAGTCGGCGGCAAGTGCCTGCTGCACTTTGCCGATTCCCTGATCGATGCGACCTTCGACGGAATCGAGCGCTGCCTGCTTCAGCAGGTTGTAGAGCGCGATCCGGTCCTTCGGATCGGCACGCGGGCGATCCTCGAGCGCGCGAGGACTGATGTTGCTGGCCACATACCCGAGTGACCGCAACCGTTCCTCGACGTCCGCGTCCATTGCGCGTGGAGCGGCCGGACGACGATGAGCACTGACTCGAGCGAGGGCGGATCGGAGGACGCGATCGAGGGCCTCCACCCGGCCGGGATTGTCCGATGCGATGTTATGTAGTTCAGCGGGATCAGTCTGCACGTCGTAAAGCTCGGGGCGCGGCGCGGCGATGAAGTGGTACCGGCCGTCGCTCAACGAGGTCAACTCGCTCCAGCCGTAGTGGTGTCGCGGGTACCAGGTTTCGGACAGCGCGGGCAAGTCAAGCCGCTCGCCCCGAACGAGGGGAAGCAGACTGCGGCCCTGAACCGGAGCCGGAATCGCGGCGCCGACGATCTGCAGCACCGTCGGCATGACATCGACGATCCGAACCTGGTCGTCGATCGTGCGTGCTGACACACCCGGCCCGGCGATGATCAACGGAATTCGGATGTCTGCGTCGTACACGAAAAATCCGTGCTGCTCCTCACCATGTTCGCCCAGCGATTCGCCATGATCGCCGAGCACCACGACCAGCGTTTCCTTCAGACGGCCGCTCGCGGCGAGGTGATCCAGAAGCCGGCCCACCTGGGTGTCAGCTGTGGCGATTTCGCCGTCGTAGGCGCCGACGAGCGTCGCGGGGAATCGGGCGCGAATCGGTTCTGGAGGCTCGTACGGTGCGTGTGGCTCGTACAGGTGCACCCACGCCAGGAACGGCCGCGACCGCTCTTGATCCAGCCATTCAATTGCGTGCGACACCACCTCGCTGCCGGGCCGTTGAACCGCGTCTAATCCCGCGTCGCTGCGGAATTGGGTGAGGTCGAAATTGTCATAGTACTGATCAAACCCTTGCGCGATACCCCACCGGCGATCCAAGACGAATGCCGCGACAAAGCCGCCCGTCCGATATCCACGCGACCGGAGCACCTTCGCGAGCGTGACCTCATCCTCACCGAGAT
>JBPYEE010000146.1:0-20554 GCA_051985095.1 Vicinamibacterales bacterium
AAAGTAGTTGATCCATTGCGCATTGGGCGCGAGCGGCGGCGCGTTTTTGATACGGAACGCGACGGGGTCCATCTTCACGCGATCGGCCAGCTCATCGATCAGGATCTCGGTGAGGTAGCACCCCTGCGGATGCCCCGGGGCGCGCATCGCGCGCTGCTGCCCGGCGTTGATGTACACGTCGGTGTGGACCCGTCGACGGTTCGGGAACCGATAGAGATACGGCAGCGGAAAATTCGACCCGGCGCCGGCGCCGCCGGTCCCCCAGCTCTGCGCGTCGAACGCCGTCAGCTCGCCGCCGCTCGCGACACCGGCCCGAATATGCGCGAACGCCGACGGGCGATTGCCGGTGTCGAGGTGCTCCTCTTTGCGATCGAGCATCAGCTTGACGGGGGCCCCCGCCATCTTCGCGAGTTTCGCGCAGATGATCCCCTGCGCGTCGGGGGCGAACTTGCTGCCAAACCCGCCGCCCATGTACTGCGTGATCACGCGGACGTTCGCGCGCGGAATCCCGAGCGACTGCGCGAATCCCTCCGCGCACTGGTGGACACCCTGGGTCGAGACCCACGCCGTCAGCTTGTCGCCCTCCCACTCGCAGACGGTGCCGTGCGTCTCCAGACAGACGTGCGTGATGACGTGCGTTGAATACGTCTGTTCGACGACGTGCGCGGCCTGGGCGAACCCGGCGGCGAGATCGCCCGTCTCCTGCCTGACGCCCGGCCGCGTGTTGCCCGCCGCCTGCCCGCCTGCGGTCGGGACCAGCGTCCATTTGGGCGCGTCGGCGTTCATGGCCAGCGTTTCATTGGAGACGTGTGGCAGCACTTCGTACCGGACGCGAATCAGTCGGGCGGCGTCGCGCGCGCGTTCTTCCGTCTCCGCCGCCACGGCCGCGATGGGATCGCCCTCATAGTGGAGCTCGTCGCCCGGATTGCGGTAGGCGAGCACGGCCTTCACGCCAGCCGCCTTTTGCGCGGCGGTGACATCGATCGACGTGATCCGCGCGTGCGGATACGGCGAGCGGACCATCTTGCCGTAGATCATCCCTGGACGATTGATGTCATAGGTGTAGCGCGCCCGGCCGGTGACCTTATCCGGCCCATCGAGACGTCTGACAGGCGTCGACAGGAGCGCCGGCTGTTCCGGCCACGAGTACTTAGCCACGCGCCACCTCCACCCGATCGAGCGCTGCGTGACGCGTCGGGGAGCCCTGGATCGTCTTGGCTCTCATCGCCGCTTCGAGAACGCGGACAAAGGTTCCGCACCGACAGATGTTGCCGTCCAGTTCTTTGCGCGCCTGTTCCGGCGTCGCGTTCGGGTATTTCTCGAGCAGTGCGACGGTCGCCATGACAAACCCCGGCGTGCAGAAGCCGCACATCAACGCGTCGACCTCGCAGAAGGCCTGCTGCACCGGATGCAGGGCGGTCCCGCTCGAGAGCCCGTCGACCGTCCGAATCGACTTGCCCTGGACCTCGATGGCGAGCGTCGAGCACGAATAGACCGTCCGCCCGTCCACGATCATCGTGCAGGCGCCGCACGAGCCGCGGTCGCAGACGCGTTTGTTGCCGGTGAGATCGGCGCGGTTGCGCAGCGCGTCGAGAAGCGTGACGCGCGGCTCGAGGCGGAGGTCCAGCCGTGTGCCGTTGACGGTGAGCGTCACCGGGACCTCGCCCGGACCGAGGACTCGGGCGCCACTCGGCTGCGCCTCGATCGTGCTCGCGCCGGCCGTGACCGCGGTCGCGACACCCCCCAGGCTGGCTGATTTCAGGAAATCGCGTCGACTGACACCACCCCGATCGTCCTGGTCAGGCATGGAAGAAATGATACGACCTTAGCGGCTCACCGGGAATGAAATGCGAAACATGCTGATCTCCCCGTGCTGCCCTTCCCGTTCGGCCGGGCTGCAAGAGACCCAGGTCAGTTCGGGTTGCTGCTTGAGCTGTTCGACGAGCTGTTCGTATCGGCGGCCGTAGAGGCGCTCGCCGTGGATGAGCAGGTAGCGCGCGCCGTGGGCTCTGATGGTCGTCATCGCGAGATCGTCGGGCAGATTCTCGACGGCCCTCTCGAGAACGATGTACGACGGCGGAAAAAACCCGCTGTAGCCGTTCACGAGGTGCTGCCAGTGAAACGTGGAGTAATACATGTAGGTCGGGTCGTCCTGCGGTGAGACGGGAAACTCGAGAATCGCGACGGGCGGGTCGCCGCGGTTGGCGCGCAACAGGTCCGTATAGACACGCGGCGGATCGGTTGCGATCGTCATCATGGTCAAGGGGCGGGAGAGGTACTCGACGCAGACCAAAACGCCAAGGCCGGCGATGACGGCGGAGCGGCGAATCCGCGCGAGTCCAAACCCGGCCAGCACCGCCAGCGAGAAACCGACGATGAGGCCGCCGCGCGCGGGAATGCGGAGGCCGCGGAACGGCACGACATAGTCGTACAGCACGCGGTAGGTGAATCCGTTCAGGCCGAGCGAGAGATCGAACGCCACCAGCAACCCGAGGCCGTAGGTGAGGACCGCCGTTCTCGTGCTCGGGGCGCTGCGTCGTGGCCAGAGGCCGAGGATTCCCAGCGCGATCGCGACGAAGCCGGGAAAGAGCCGGCGCTCGGGTCGCGAGAACCGCGCCAGGGCCTCGCCGTAGACGACATTGAGGTCCGGCGGCCCAAGGTAATCAGTGGGCCGCGCGCTCCCCTGCCACACTTCGTCGCGTCCGCGCTCGCCGACCACCTTCCGTGCGCCGAGGTACGCCTTGCCGACCGGATACGCGGCGACCGCGACAATCGCCGCGGCCACCAGCAGGGGGGCGAGGCGCGCGCGATGCGCGACGGCGAGCGCGCCGCAGACGACGGCCAGGTACGGAATCAGCAGGAGCCCGTAGTACATGCACGACAGCATCTGTCCCGCGGTCAACGCCCCGAACCACACCGCATCGCGCATGCGGCGCGTGTCGAGGAAGCGGTGAAACGCCCACATGGCAAACGGCAGGCACTGGGTCTGCTGCAGCTGCATATGGGGATAGTGATCGATGCGGAAGGGCAGGAACGCGAAGATGAGGCCGGCGACAAGCGCGGGGCCGGCACGATCGGTCAGGCGGCGGACGAGCAGCGCCACGCCGACGCCGGAGATCGCAAACCCGGACAGCAGCACCAGGTTGTAGATGAGGATGGGTGAGACGCCCGCCCATTCGAGCGGCGCCACGACGGCCGCCGGCAGCAGCAGCGTCTCGGAGTAGGCCAGCGTGCGGCGTTCGGGATAGAAGATGTTGGCGTCGAACAGGTGCGCCGGCGCTCGCGGCAGCTGGTGCGCGACCCACGCCAGCGCCCAGGTGTTCAGCAGCGGGTCGCCATCGTCGTGGACGGCGTCGCGCATGTGCCGGACCTGCGGATAGGTCATCACGCAGGTGAGCGAGGCGTAGAGCCCGAAGGCGAGCGCCAGGAACCGCGGGGTCGTCATCCGCGAGGCAGCGGCGACCCCGCGCCACGCTGTAACCGCTCCACCGCTTCGGTCAATTCCTCGATCGCCTGGGTCGCGGCGTAGATAATCGCCCGGCGCTCCTGCAGCGAGGGCTGCGCCCAGTCCTCGTTGTCGAGGCGGACCCGGCCGTCGCCATCGACCTCCACGACCACGGCATCCATTGGTTCGACGTACAAACGCATAGATCCCGTCTTGCGGTCGGCTCCCGGGTCAGACGCCAGCGGCCGCGGCCGCCCGCATCGCGTCCTCGACGCCGAGGACCACGGCCGCCGTCTGCCCCTCGGCGACGCCGCTGTACACGTAGTCGAGGTTGATGTTGGCGTCGGCGATGAACCGCAGCACCGACGCCAGGGCGCCGGCGGTGTTCGGCACGCTTGTGACGATCACGTCACGCTCGGTCACCTGATGATGATGCTCGCGCAGAATTGCGGCGGCGTGCGTGTGGTTGTCGACGATGAGCCGCAATTGACCGGCGGCATCGAGCGACAGCGCCACGATATTGACCCGCTCGTCCGCCAGGAGCCGGCACACGCCTTCGAGCGCACCAGGGCTGTTCCCGAGGCGCACGACCAGTTCCGTTCGAATCATGGGGGAAGAGAGTATCAAACATTGCCGGATTGCAGAATTGCGGCCGGCCGAGCGGGAGGCGTGAGGGGGATCGAACCCCGCGGGTTCCGGTCACGCACCGCTGTGGCATGGCGGTACGCGACCGGCTCCCGACGGGGGCGGGGCAGCCTGACGCCTTATGCGAGGATCTTGATGACGACGCGGCGGTTCTGCGCGCGCCCTGCCCTGGTCTTGTTCGGCGCCACCGGCTTCTCGGCGCCGTAGCTGATCACGCTCATCTTGTGCAGCGGGATCTGGTACTGCTCATAGAGATACCGCTCCACCGCCTCGGCGCGCTCGAGACCGATCTTCTGATTGATCAGCTTGTCGCCGATGTTGTCGGTGTGGCCCTCGATCTCGAAATAGATGTTCTTCGGATCCTGCTTCAAGCGAGCCACGACCTCATCGATCTTCTGCTTCGCTTCATCCGGCAGAGCCGTCTTGCCGAACTTGAAGTTGCCCGAGTCTTCGCTCAGGACCACTTCGTACACGAGACGGCGGTTCGCCTTGTCAAGTTCGGTGAACTTGTTGTCGACGGCGCCCGCCGCGCTGTTGGCCGTTGCCGCGGCGCGGCCGGCCTGGTCGGCCGACTGCTGCGCTTTATCGGCCGACTGCTGCGCGGCACCGGCTTTGGTATCGACCTCGCCGATGCGCGTTTCATTTTGCCGCGTCCGCTCCTGCGTCTGCTCGATGGATCGTCCCATCGAGTCGACCTTGTCGTTGACTTCCCCGACGCTTGTGCGCACGAACTTCTTCGTCGCACACGCGGTCGATCCCCCGATTGCCATCGCTGTGATGGAAGCCGCCACGAAGACTTTCCGCAACATATCGACTCCTCTTGCTGATCAGCTGTTCAGCCCGATGCTGTCAGCTCGCACTTGGGCGTGATTGCCCCGCCACGTACCCGCTCCTGGCCCGTACCACGAGGTCGCCCTGTCGCGCTCGCACGACGAGCGGATGCCACCCCGGGATCCTGCTCGCCTCGAAGGCGAGCAGATATTGATGCCGCAGCTCGTCGATGATCTCGCGCGCCGCGACGCTGCGTTGTCCCGGCGTGCTCGCGACGAAGAGATGTCCGCCGGTCCAGTCCGCGAGATCGGTCAGCGGTCCGGCCAACGCAGAGCGTTCGACCGACATCGTCGCCGTCTCGGCGGTCGGGTTGTCGATCGACGGCACGATGCCGAGCACATACACCGGCACGTCGATCGCGCTCGCGATCGCCGACACCTGTGCCGGCGTCATGCGACTCGCGTTGTCATTGCCGTCGGTGAGCACGACGACGCCGCGGCGTCGACCCTCGCGCGCACCGGCCCGCTTCGCGGTTTCCGCGATCGCATCGTGCAGCGAGGTCGCACCAAACGGCACGATGCTGAGGAGCGCGTCCGGCAACGTCGTCAACTGATCGGTGAACGGTGTGACCTCACGCAGCGTCGTGTCGAAGGTGAAGATCGCCGCTTCGTCGCGTGGACCGAGCCAGCTCAATAGATGCGACGCCGCTTCGCGCGCGTTGCGCAGGTGCCCTTCCATGCTGCCACTCACATCGAACAGCACCGCGAGGCTGACGCCCGACTGATCCCGCCGAAAGTCGGTGATCGGACGGCGGCTCCCGCTCTCCAGCACTTCGAAGTCGTTGACGGTCAGGTCCTGCACGAATCGTCCTTTGTGATCCCGAACGACGGCCGCGACGCGCACCAGATCGACGCCCGCCCGGAACGTCGGCGGCTGCGTGCGAGCCTGCGCATGTGCGAACTCGACCGCTGCGGCGACCACCGCCGCTGTGATGAGGCTGCCCCGCTTCATCGCCCGGACGAATTCCAAGGGCATTGCCAATCACATAACTGGCTGATAAATAACGATTTGCGAACATTGACATTCCGTGCAGGGGCCGCGGTTTTCGATCGATCGCGTAAAATTTACGCGAATTTGCGGCCGCGGCCCCGCTAATGGGGTGTAGAAATTACGCGCTTCCGGACTCGCTGTAAAATGACGCGTGCCTACCGCCAAAACTCATGCGGCAATTGCGACAGCCGCACGTGTCCACCGCTTCACGTACGCCATCCGGAACATCGTCGCCGAAGCCCAGCGCGTGGAAGCCGCGGGCACCCGCGTCCGGTATCTCAACATCGGCGACCCGGTGACGTTTGGCTTCCAGACGCCCCCACATCTGGTCGACGCGGCCGACCGCGCGATGCGGGACGGGCACAATACCTACGGCCCGTCGGCCGGCATTGCGCCGGCGCGAGAGGCCGTCGCCGCCGAATACACGCGCAACGGGTTTCCCGTCTCCGCCGATCGCGTCTTCATCACCGCCGGCACGTCCGAAGGCATCGAGCTGGCACTCAGCGCGGTCATCGACCCGGACAGCGAAGTGCTCGTGCCGATGCCGACCTACCCGCTCTACACGGCGGTGGCGGCCAAACTCGGCGCCCACGCGCTCTTCTACCGCCTCGATGCGAGCGGCGGCTGGATGCCGGATTTTGATCAGCTGTGCAGTCTTGTGACGTCGAAGACGCGCGCCATCGTGATCATCGACCCGAACAATCCGACCGGCGCGGTGTATTCCCGCGAGACGCGACGCAGGCTTCTCGATTTTGCCGATCGGTACGGCCTCCTGGTGCTCGCCGACGAGGTCTACGGCGATCTTGGATTCGACGGCCCGATTTCGCCGATCGGTCTGCTCGATCCCGACGCACCGATCATCTCGTTTTCAAGCCTGTCGAAGGCGTATCTCGCGCCCGGCTGGCGCACCGGCTGGATGGCGATCGGCCGCTCGCCGCGGCTCGACGACGTCGCGGCAGCCGTGCGGAAGCTGGCCGACGGACGCCTGTGCAGCGTCGTCCCGATGCAGTATGCGGTGTCGGCCGCGCTCGAGGGGGACCGCTCCCATCAGGTCGCCTTCCGGGCGGCCCTCAAGGCGCGGGCCAGCCTGACGACCGATCGCCTCGCGGCAATGCCGGGCGTCAGCTGCGTGGCGCCCTCGGCCGCCTTTTACGCGATGCCGCAGGTGACGCTGCCTCCCGGCAAGACGGACGAGGACTTCGTCCTCTCCCTGCTGCGGTCGACCGGGGTACTGTGCGTGTACGGATCCGGCTTCGGGCTGCCAGAACGGGATGGGTTTCTGCGGATTGTCTTTCTGGCCCCCCTGGATGAACTCCGGGAAATCTACGACTTGATGGCGAGCTTCACGGCACAGTATCTGCAATAGGTTTTTGGCTTTGATCTCGGATCGCGAATTCACGCGCCGGATGGTCCAGGCGGTGGCGACGGTCACCGGCGCCGTCGTCCTCGTGGCGGCGCTCTGGGCGGCGCGCGGTGCGCTGATGCTCGTCTACGTCAGCGCGCTCATTGCCATGGGCTTCTCGCCGCTCGTCCGGCTGATCGAGCACCCGCGGCCGGACAACGGGCGCCGGTTCGTGCCCCGGTGGCTCGCGATTCTCGCCATCTACCTGGCAATCGTCGGCGTCATCGTCCTCCTGGGATTGATGGTGGTTCCGCCCCTGATCGTGCAGGCGGCCTCGCTCTGGGAGCGCGCGCCGACCGAATTCAACAAGGTACAGGCGTGGCTGCTCGTCCACCACCTGATGACGAGGCCTGTCACCCTCGAGCAGGCGGTCGAGAACGCCCCGAACGGCGCGGGCGCCAACGCCGTCGGCACCATGCTGGTGGCGATCTCGAGCGTCGTCGGCGGCATGTTCGGCCTGATTACGATTCTCATCCTGAGTTTCTATTTCCTGGTCGAAGCCGAGGCGATGTTCGCCTACTTGATGCGCTTCGTGCCCTCGGGCCGCCGGGGCGACGTCGCCACGGCGGCGCGCGAAGCGGTCCGGAAGGTCAGCGCCTGGCTGCGCGCCCAGTTCGTCCTCGCCGGCCTGATGGGCACGTTTGCGGCGATCGGGCTCTGGTGGCTCGGGGTGCCGTACTTCTACGTGATTGCGCTCGTCGCGGCGGTCGGCGAAACCATTCCGGTCATCGGCCCGGTCATCGGCGGCCTGACGGCGTTCACCGTCTCCCTGACGGTGTCCGCGAAGCTCGCGCTCACCGTCGGCGTGTACTTCCTGATCCTCCACCAACTCGAAGCGAACGTACTGGTGCCGAAGATCATGGAGCGCCGCGTCGGGGTCAGTCCCGTGGCGGTGATCATCGCGCTGTTGATCGGCGGCGAACTGTACGGTCTGGTCGGCGCGATTCTCGCGATTCCGACCACCGCGATCCTGTCGCTTGTCATCGAAGAGTTCGCCACCAATCAGGACATCCGCATTCAGCGCGTCAGATAACCGATAATCCACTCCACCCGTGAGGATCCGCAACGACGCGGTCGCGGCGGCAGCGCTGTACGCGGCCGTGGCCCTTGTCTGGACGTGGCCGCTGGCACTCGGCCTGACCCGCAATCTTCCGGCCGACTTTGGCGATCCGCTCCTGAACTGCTGGATCCTGGCGTGGGACGTCACGCATGTCGGTCGCGGGTTCTGGAACGCCAACATTTTTTATCCGCATCCGCTGGCGCTCGCCTACTCCGAGCATCTGGTCGCGCAAGCCGTCCAGATCGCCCCGATCTACGCGCTGACGCGCAACCCGATTCTCTGCTACAACCTGCTCTTTCTCTCGACGTTCGTGGTGGCCGGTCTCGGGATGTATCTGCTTGCGCGCGAGCTCACCGGCAGCCGTGCGGGCGCGGTGGTCGCCGGCCTGGCGTATGCCTTCGCGCCGTACCGCGTCGCCTCGTTTCCCCATCTCCAGGTGCTGTCTTCGGGATGGATGCCGCTGACGCTGTTCGGCTTTCGGCGGTACTTCACGACCGGGCGGCGGCGTGCGCTGGCCGGGGCCACGGTGGCCTGGACGGCGCAGAACCTGTCGTGCGGCTACTACCTGATGTTTTTCACGCCGGTCGTCGGTATGTATCTGACGTGGGAACTCGTCACGCGCCGACAAACCCTGAGACGACGCGATCTGATCGCCGTCGCGGGCGCCGCCGTCGCGGTGGCGCTCGTGACCGTGCCGTTCGTCATTCCGTACCTCGAGTTGCGGCGGCTCGGATTCGGGCCGCGGACCGACGTCGGGACGTTTTCCGCCGACGCCTATGCGTACTTCACGGCCGATCCGCATCTGTGGGTGTGGGGGTCGATCGCTCGTGGCTTCCCCAGGCCGGAGGGGGCGCTCTTTCCGGGCCTGACGATTGCGAGCCTCGCGGCGTTCGGCGCCCGGATCCCGCTGGCGCTGGCGCCCCTGGCCGGCGTGGCGCTCCCGCTGTTGGGCGAGCACATTCCGGGGATTCGCCTGACGAGCGTGACGCGGATGCTCGTCTGGACGGCGATGGCATCGGCCATCGTGCTCGCGGTGTCCGGCGACCAGCGTCGCCGGCTCCTCGTGTGGCTGACATCACCGCCGGCCGTGCTGACCATCATCACCGTGTTCGCGGTGATCCTGTCATTCGGGCCCGAGATGCATGCACGCGGACGCGTGATCGCGGAAGGCATGCCGTACGCCGTCTTGTATCGCTACGTGCCGGGGTTCGACGGACTGCGGGTGCCGGCGCGGTTTGCGATGATCGTGGCGCTCGGGCTGGCGGCCCTCGGATCGTTCGCGATCCGGCGGACACGCGCAGCGCTCCTGGCCGGCGCGCTGATCGTCCTCGAATCGTTCGCCGCGCCGATCCCGATCAATCTGAACGACACTCGCTACGGGCAGGCGCATCTGCGTCCGCTGCCCGACCACGTTTCCTTCGAGACGTCGCGCGACCTCTACGACGCCGTCGCGCGGCTGCGACCGACGGCGGTCGTCGAGCTGCCGCTCGGCGAGCCGGCCTTCGACGTGCGCTACATGTTCTTTTCAACCCGTCACTGGACGCGGCTGGTGAACGGCTACAGCGGCGGGGCGCCGCAAGACTATCTCGCGCTCACTGACGCGCTGGCCGACGCGCTCGCCCGGCCCGCGCCCGCGTGGGAGCGGCTGCGGGCAACCGGTGCGACCCACGTGATCGTGCATGAAGGCGCATTCGAGTCCGGCCGGGGTCGTGCGCTGACGGCATGGCTGCAGGCGCAAGGCGCCGCCGAGGTGGCGTCGTTCGGCCCCGACCGGGTCCTGCTCCTCCGGTGACGCCCGCGAGGCGGCGATCGCAGCGATCGGCTGCGCAATCAGCACTAAGATCGGCGGATGCGGCGCGACCCACTTGCGTATCTCCAGGCTGACCTCGACTCGCTGAAGCAGCAGGGGCTGTACCGGCAGCTGCGCATCCTCGAGGGAGAACAGAAACCGAAGACCACGTTCGATCATCGTCAAGTCGTCAACCTCTCATCGAACAACTACCTGGGTCTGACGACCCACCCGCGGCTGCGCGACGCCGCGGTCGAAGCCACCAGGCGGCTTGGCGTCGGGTCCGGGTCGGTGCGGACGATCGCCGGCACGATGGACATTCACATGGAGCTCGAGCGGCGCCTCGCAGCCTTCAAGAAAGTCGAGGCGGTCGTCGTGTTCCAGAGCGGGTTCACCGCGAACGCCGGCACCGTTTCTGCCGTCCTAACCAAAGACGACGTGGTGATCTCAGACGAGCTGAATCACGCGAGCATCATCGACGGGTGCCGTCTGAGCCGCGCGGCGATTAAAGTCTTTCCGCACAAGGATGTGGACGCGGCGCGGCAGATCCTTCGCGGTCTCCCGCCTGCGCAGCGCAAACTGCTCATCACCGACGGGGTGTTCAGCATGGACGGCGATCTCGGCGCCCTCCCGGCGCTCTGCGGGCTGGCCGAGGAATTCGGCTGCATCATGATGGTCGACGATGCCCACGCGAGCGGGGTGTTTGGCACAAACGGCCGAGGCACGGTCGATCACTTCGGGATGCACGGTCGCGTCGACATTCAGGTCGGCACGCTCTCGAAAGCGATCGGCGCGCTCGGCGGCTACGTGGCCGGATCGAAATCGCTGATCGAGTACCTGTATCACCGCGCACGCCCGTTTCTGTTCTCCACCTCGCATCCGCCGGCCGTGGCGGCGGCGTGCATCGCGGCCATCGACGTGCTCGAGCAGGAACCGCACATCGTCGACCGGCTGTGGGAGAACACGCGGTTCTTCAAGGGCGGCCTGCAATCGCTCGGGTTCAATACCGGTTCGAGCGAAAGCCCGATTACGCCGGTCATCGTCGGCGATGGCGCCCTCGCGATGCGTCTGTCGGACCGGTTGTTCGAGAAAGGGGTGTTCGCGCAGGGGCTCGCTTTCCCCACCGTGGCGCGCGACAAAGCGCGCGTCCGAACCATCGTCACGGCGACGCACACCCAGGATGAATTGCAATTCGCGCTCGACGCGTTCGGGGCGGTCGGACGCGAATTGGGGATCCTGGCACGTTGACCACGTCGAGCCGCTTTCAGGACTTTCTCGACACCTACACGCGCGATCTGACAGCGGTCGATCTCCAGCGGCTCTTTACGCGCGATACGCGGGATGCGTACCGGTTCTTCACGCGCCACCTCGACCCCGAATCCCTGAAGAGCCTGCCGTGGCACAAGCGCACGATGGCGTACGCGCACGCGGTCTTTCTCGCGTTCACGATGAAGCTCTCGCCGGCGCGGCGCGTGGTATTCGGAGCCTCGCTCGTGCTGGCGCTGATCGGCCTGGCCAACCTCTTCACCGGCATCGGGTTCATCCGGGTCCTCGACTTCCCGTTGTTCGGCGGCTTCTCCGTTCCCGGCCCGTTGTTCCATCGCGGGACGTGGTCGCTGCTGATCGCGTTCGCGCTGATGAACCTCCTCGTGCTGCTCGAAGTGGCCGATCGCCTCTCGCTGAAGAACGACCTGGAGATCGCGCGCCAGATCCAGCAGGCGATGCTGCCGAGCGGGCAGTTCAGCATGCCCGGCGTCGAGACGGCGGGGTTCAGTCGCCCCGCCAATACCGTCGGCGGCGACTTCTACGATGTGCTGCCGCTCGACGACGGCCGGGTAGTCGTGACCGTCGGCGACGTCGCGGGAAAAGGCAGCCCGGCGGCGCTCCTGATGGCGTTGTTGCTGGCGATCCTTCGCACCCTCGTCGACGAGCGGCTCGAACCGGCCGAACTCGTCACGCGGCTCAACGTGCAGGTGGCCCGCCACGCCCCGGGCAGCCGGTTCATCACGCTCTTTTATGGCGTCTACGACCCGAGCTCCGGCGGGCTGACGTACGTGAACGCCGGGCACACCCAGCCGCTCGTCCTGCGGAGCAACGGCTCAGTCGAGCGCCTGGTCGACGGGGGGATCGCCCTCGGCATGTTCGAGCGCTCGACGTACACGACCGGACACGTCGCCATCGAGCCGACGGACCTCGTCGCCATCTACAGCGACGGGATCACGGAAGCCGAGAATGCCGATGAGCGGCCGTTCGACGACACCGGACTCGAGCGGACCCTCCGGGCGAACCGATCAGCTGAGATTTCCGCCATCGCCCGCGCCGTCGTGCAGGCCGTCGATGCGCACAGCGCCGATACCCGGTTGGCCGACGACTTGACCATCCTGTTGCTCCGCCGGCGCCTACAATAAGGGCCGTGATGCGCCGCGTGCCCGCAGCCACACTCGTTTCGGTCATGCTGTTGGCGGGATCGGGTTCCGCGCAGTCGCTCGACCGCCCGTCTCCCGCTCAGGCGGCACCGACCGACGGCGTCGCGCTGTTCGTCCGGCGGCTGGAACCGATGCTTCAGCGTGGCGACGGCGCGGCATTCCTGGCGCTGGTGTCTCCGTCGGCAAACCCCACGCGCGCGGCGGCGTTCGTCTCGACCGAGTTCGTGCCGGGCGTCGCGCACGCCGCCGTGCAGGAGCGCGATCGCGAGCCGCTCAACGCGACGGTCGGGCGCGGCTACCGGCTGATCGTCGACACCTTCGCCGACTTCGGCACGCATGCTCGCATCGCGACGTGGCGCATCGACCTGGTGCGCACCGGCGCCGCGGGAACCGACGGCGAATGGGCGGTTGCCGACGCCGAGCGGACCTCGTCGGTGGAGAACATTTTTCGGCTGTCGCTGTCGGCAACCAAGCAGTACGCCGCGCATCAACTGAAGATCGCCGGGGAAGACCTCGATCTGACGCTCGTCGACGGCTCGATGTTCGTGGCGGAGATCGACGGCGGCGTGACGGCGCTGGTGCTCCTCGGACGCGGAAGGATGAACTTCCATCCGGCGCCGGACACCGAAAAGGGACAGATCAAACTCTTCTGCGGCAGCGACGCGCTGGACGCCAGCTTCAGCAGCGCGTTCATCCGCCTGAACCCCGGGGATTTTGAGTCGCTCGTGCCGGCGTCAGAGGTCCAGCCGGTCGCCGTCGATCCGCGCGAGCTGCGGCGCGCGCAGGATCTCTTTCGGGACGAGTCGGCCAAGTCGTTCATCATCGACCTCGGCGATCTCAGCCGGGACGCCTGGTCCCTGGTGCCCGGCGCCGGTGATCTGGTCGCCGAGATCCGCACACGCAAGTACGACACGCTGACGTACGCCAAATCCGCGTCCGAAGCGGAAGACATCACGCTGTTCGACCGCAAGCGGAAACACAACGTCTCGCTGTACGCGTCGAAAGCGAAGCTCGCGCAGCGCGGGCCGTTCTACAACGAGGATGACCTGACCGATTACGACGTCCTCGCGTACGACGTGAACGTCAGCGTGTTTCCCGATCGGCAGTGGATCAGCGGCCGCGCGATCATGCGCGTCCGGATCCGCGCCTACGGCGTGGCGACGCTGACGCTGCGGCTCGCCGATACCTTGACCGTGCAGTCCATCGGCAGCCGCGAGTACGGCCGCCTCTTCGGCGTGCGCGTGAAAAACCAGAACATGGTGATCGTCAGCCTCCCGGCGTTCGTGCCGAAGGACACGCAGCTCACGCTCACCGTCAACTACGCCGGCCGCCTCGAGCCGCAGACGGCCGACAGCGAGGCCGTACAGACGGGCCAGGCGATGGCCGAAAGCGACTTGCCGCAGATGGTGGCCGAAAAAAGCTATCTCTACAGCAATCGCTCGTACTGGTATCCACAATCCCCCGTCTCCGACTATGCGACGGCGAAAATTCGCGTCACCGTTCCGGCGACGGTTGACTGCGTCGCCAGCGGCCAGCTCGATCCCGGCTTCCCGCTGCCGCTCGATCCGAAAGACGGCGAGCCGGCGCGCAAGATCTACGTGTTCACCGCGTCGCGGCCGGTCCGGTATCTCGCGCTGGTCCTGAGTCGATTCGCGCGCGCGGAGACGGCGACGATTGGCTTCGGCACGGCCGCGCTGAATGTGTCGATCGAAACCAATCCGCGCCAGTCCAGCCGCGGACACGAGCTGACGGAGCGCACGGCCGACATCGCGCAGTTCTATCAATCACTGATCGGCGACGTGCCGTACCCGAGCTTCACGCTCGCCCTGGTCGAAAGCGACCTGCCGGGCGGTCACAGCCCCGCGTACTTCGCCGAACTGAACCAGCCGCTCCCGAACTCCCCGCTCGTCTGGCGCAACGACCCGGCGGCGTTTGCCGGATTCCCCGATTTCTTCCTGGCGCACGAAGTCGCGCACCAGTGGTGGGGCCAGGCGGTTGGATGGCGCAATTATCACGAGCAGTGGATGAGCGAAGGCTTTGCCCAGTACTTCGCCGCCCTGTACGCACAGCATCAGCGGGGCGACGAGGTCTTCGCGTCCGTGCTTCGCCACATGCGGCGCTGGGCAGTCGACAAGTCCGATCAAGGACCGGTTTATCTGGGCTACCGGCTGGGACACATCCGCAACGAGAGCCGCATCTTCCGGGCGCTCGTGTACAACAAGGCGGCGCTCGTCCTGCACATGCTGCGGCGGCTGGTCGGCGACGAGGCGTTTTTCAACGGGCTGCGACGCTTCTACCGCGAGGAGCGGTTCAAGAAGGCCGGCACCGAGGATCTCCGGGCGGCGATGGAGGCGGAATCGGGGCAACGGCTCGACCGCTTCTTCGATCGGTGGATCTACGGCGCCACGCTCCCGAAACTGCGCGTCGCCTGGAACATCGACGGAACCAGCCTGGCCGTGCACGTCGAGCAGGTCGGCGAGATCTTCGATGTCCCGCTGACCCTGTCGCTGCTGTACGCCGACCACAAAGTCGACGTCGTCGTTCCCGTCACCGATCGGATCGTGGATCGGCGGATTCCGATTGCCGAAAACGTGCGCAGCGTGGACGTCGCGCGCGATGATGGATCGCTCGCCGACGTTACTGTAGGTAAATGGCCGCCACTCGGGCCTCACCCGCCCGCTCGAACGGCTCAAACACCAGAATGAAGCTCGAACCGGCCAGCTGATACGAGCGAATCTGGCGTGGACCGAGGGGACCCCGCTCATCCACTTGCTTCACCAGCACGATCGACGCGTCCAGACCTCCGAGCGTGTCGCGCGCCGAGTCGCCCACGCGGATCTCGTGGGCGCCGAGCATCAGCGCCGGCACTGACACCGCTTCGGCCGGGACGGCGGCGCTCGTCGCGGTCGCGCCCGTCGTGGTCGTCGCCGCTGCAAAGGCGCGGGGGGCCACGCGGAGCTCCCGCACGACGAGCAAGGCAACGATGCACGTGATCAGGAGGAAAAGAGCGGCCGTGAGCCACTCTCCTGTGGAACTGAGCCGCGTGCGGGTGGCCTCGATCACGATGGCCTCCTGAGAGATCTGGGACTCTAGGCACAGCCCGGGCGCTTGTCAAGACTCGTTGTATTCTTGATGGTTATGGATACGGTGACGCTCACCATCGACGGCCGGCCGGTCACCGTCGAAAAAGGCAAGACGGTCCTGCAGGCGGCCATCGAGAACGGAGTCTCTGTTCCGTACTACTGTTACCACCCCGGCATCGGCGTCGACGGATCCTGCCGCGTCTGCATCGTCAAGATCGAAAAGATGCCGAAACTGCAGACGGCGTGCTCCACCACGTGCACCGAGGGCATGGTCGTGTCGACGCGCACGCCAGAGGTGGTGGAGGCGCGCGCCGGGGTCTTCGAGTTCCTGCTGATCAACCACCCGCTCGACTGTCCCGTGTGCGACAAAGGCGGCGAATGTCCGCTGCAGGACTTCTCGTACGCCTTCGGCCCCGACGCGAGTCGCATGGAATTCCCACGGCGGGTTTTCGACGGCGAGGGCGTCAAGGGGGACGTCGATTTCGGGCCCACGCTGATGCTCAACCGGCAGCGGTGCATCCTGTGCACGCGCTGCGTCCGATTCATGCGCGACATCGACGGCGATGCCCAGATCAATATCCTCGATCGCGGCTACGGCAGCGAGATCGCGACGTTTCAGGAGGAGGGCGTCCATTCGATCCTCTCCGGCAATCTGATGGACGTCTGCCCGGTCGGCGCGATCACCACGCGCGACTACCGCTTCAAAGCGCGGCCGTGGGACAATCCGCTCGCCGCCGACACGATCTGCACGCAGTGCTCGAAGGGATGCAACGTGACCGCCTGGATCAAGGCCAAGCCGGAATGGGCCAAGGGCAGCCGCCTCATCCGCTTCACCCCGCGCCTGAATCCGGACGTCAATGGCTACTGGATGTGCGATATCGGCCGCTTCGAGTATCACTGGATCGAAGGCGACGATCGCCTCCACAAACCGCTCGAGCGGTCGCCGCACGGCGTGGACGGCGACGTGCAGCAGCCGGTTTCCTGGACCGAGCTGACGGCGAAGCTGCGCGATCGGCTCGCCGCCGCCGGCACCGCCCATCCCGACGGCGTGCGCTTCCTGCTGTCGGCGCACGCCTCGCACGAGGAATTCTTCCTGTTCCGGCGCCTGGCAGAGGAACTGCTCGGCGACGCGGGTCCCGGGGCGATTTCCGTGGGCTGGCGGCGGCGCGACAAACCGCAGTCGCCCCGCACCAAGTTCGTCGTGCCGCCGGTCGATGCGCCGAACGTCAACGGCGCGCGCATCTTCGGCCTGGTCGCCGGCCGCGTCGGCGAGGACGCCGGCCCAGCCGATCTCACCCGCCTCCGGGGCGACGTGGAGGCCGGGCGTGTCTCGGCCCTCTATGTCTTCGATCCCGGTCCGGAAGGAACGATTGGCGATGTCACCTGGATCGTGGACGCGCGGCGGCGGGGCACGCTGCCGCTGCTGATCGTTCAGGGCGTGGTCCTGTCGCAGCTCGCGCGTGTCGCCGACTTTGTCCTGCCCGGCGCATCGTTCGTCGAGAAGGAGGCGTCTTATACGAACGACCAGGGACGCCTGCAGGGTACGGCCCGCGCGATGGCGCCGCCGGGCGACGCAATCGATGACTGGCAGATCCTGGTGAATCTCGGCGCCAGCCTGGGCGTGCCGTTCAGCTACACGGCCGCGACCGACGTCCGAACCGACATCGTGGCCCGGTTCGGCGAGGCGAAGGGGCTCGAGGGCCTGACGTCGCTGGCCTTCGCGACCCCGCTGCCGGCGCGGCACTGGCTGCAGTCGTCGAATCCATCGGAGCGGTGGAAGTGGGACTTCATGTATCAAGACCTGCCGCCGGTCAAATTCGAAGGTGAGCCGTTTTCGACGAACTTCGGCGGCGTCATCCCGCTCAAGGAAGTCAAGTGAAACAGCTGCTGGCCGTCCTGCTCGGCGTGCTGTGCGTCGAAGCGGTTCCGGCGGCGCAGGTCCGCCCCCGCGCCGACGTGGTGCCGCTTGTCGAGCGGGCACGCGTCGAGGCCGGCGGACCGGCGCGCGTCGCGCTCCGGGTGTCGCTGCCCGAAGGTCTCCACACGCAGTCGAACCAGCCGCGCGACGAATCGCTGATTCCGACCGTCCTGACCATCGATCCGGTGCCCGGGGTGACGGTCAACGAGATCGTCTGGCCGCCGCCGCAAGATCTGAAGCAGATCGGGCAGGACAAACCGCTGGCGGTCTTCGAGCGCGAGTTCCTGGTCGGTGTTGAGCTGTCGCTGGCCGCGTCGGTCGCCGCGGGCGACCTCACCGTGCCCGCGCACCTGCGATACCAGGCGTGTGATGCGAACCTCTGTTATGCGCCCGCCACCGCCAGCGCGGCGTGGAAGCTGACCGTCGTCCCCGCCGGCGCGGCGACGGCCCCCTCGCCGGATGCGCCGTTGTTCGCGCAGATCACATTCGGGACCGGCCTGAAGGGGTCGGGTGGTCCAGGGGCGGCAGAAGGATCGCGCGCGCCGACCCCGGTGATTCCGTTGAATCTCTCCGCGCTCGACGGCTTCGTCGTCGCCGGCACCACGGGCGGCTACCAGGGCTCGAGTGATTTCCTCCGCTTCATTCACGACGCCGAGAGTGGCGTGACCGAGCGCGGCATGTTCGAGGGGCGGGGGCCGTTGGCCATTCTGCTGCTCGTCCTGATCGGCGGCCTCGCATTGAACCTGACGCCCTGCGTGCTGCCGATGATTCCGATCAACCTCGCCATCATCGGCGCCGGCACGCAGGCCGGCATCGGCGACGGATTTCCCTCGCGCGCCCGCGGCTTTCTGCTGGGCGCCGCGTACGGCGGGGCGATGGCCGTCGTCTATGGTGTCCTGGGTCTCGTCGTGGTCCTCACGGCGGGATCGTTTGGAACGATCAACGCCTCGCCCTGGTTCAACGTCGCGATTGCCGCAATCTTCGTCGTCCTCGGCCTCGCCATGTTCGACGTGATCATGATCGACTTTTCGGGATGGTCGGCGCGGTTCACACTGGGCGCGCCGACGGGGACCTTCCTGATGGCGTTCGGCATGGGCGCCGTGGCGGCTCTGCTCGCAGGCGCCTGCGTGGCGCCCGTGGTCATTCAGGTCGTGCTCTTCTCGAGCAACCTCTACGCGGCGGGGACGAAACTCGCGCTGGCGCTGCCGTTCTGTCTCGGCGTCGGCATGGCCATTCCCTGGCCGATCGCCGGCGCCGGCCTCGCGGCGCTGCCCAAGCCCGGTCGCTGGATGATCGCCGTGAAGCAGGCGTTCGGCATCTTCATCCTGGCGACCGCCGCGTATTACGGCTATCAGTCGTACGAGCTGTTCTCGAACCGGTGGGTCGACGCGTCGGCGGTCACCTCGAGCGTCGAGCAGAAGCTCCAGGAAGGGTGGACCCCGTCTCTGGCGGCCGGACTCGATCAGGCGGCGCGCGCACAGAAGCCGGTCCTCATCGACATGTGGGCGACCTGGTGCAAGAACTGCCTGACGATGGACAAGACCACGCTCGAGAACGCGGAGGTGAAGGCGGCGCTGGCGCCCTACGTCAAGGTGAAGTTCCAGGCCGAGGACCCCGACGTCCCGCCGGCGAAAACGCTGATGCAACGGTTTGACGCCGTCGGACTGCCGACTTACGTTATCCTGAAGCCACGAAAACCAAGCCCCAAGGGATGACCGGCGCCGGTCCGACCGAACTCCGGCTGACGCTCGCGCCTCAGCGGCGCTTCGAAGCCATCGACGTCACGACACAGGTCGATCGCGACGCGTCGGACCTTCTCCGGCGGTATCGTCGCGCGCTCTACTGTTCGTTCCATACGACCGCCGGATACCTGGAGCAGAGTCTCTCGACGCGGCTTCACCACAATCACGATCGGCTCTCGCAGTTTTTCGGATCCTTCCACGCGCTGTTTCCCCCCGGCGCGGAGTACCGCCACGATCGAATGGAGCTGCGCAGCGAGCTGACCGAAGCGCAGAAGCGAGTCGAACCGCGCAACGCCGATTCGCATCTGACCTTCATCGGGGCCGGCATGCGGAACTGCGTCACCTACAACACGCGGCCGAACGCGCCGGTCTATTTCATCGAGCTCGACGGCAACACGGGCGCGACGCAGCGGCAGCGCCGGACCACCATCGTGGCCTACGACGAGGAACGCGTCGTGGCGGAGACCTCGGTCGGCGTGCCGGTCTCCAAACACCCGATCGACTCCGTCAACCTCGCCGATCCCCGGCTGGGCCTCGTCGACCAGGTCAACGATCTGCTCGCGCGGTGCAGCCTGGAGCGAGGGCGCGTCGACCTCATGATCGAGGCGTCCGAGCCCAATGCGGGCCTGACGGTCAACGAATACGAAACGCTGCTGATGCAGCACGACCTCGTCGAGGTCCTCAGCAACCCGCTCCGATTCGCCCGGATCAAGGCGCAGAACCTCCTCGACGATCCGCTCTCGATTCCGAGCAAAACGCTCAGCTACGCGAAATATGACGTGGTGCGCGTCCTGAACTCCCTGATGGAAGCGCTCCGGCTCGATCAATCGTCCCTGGAGCGGCTGATCGCGAAAGTCATGGCGGTGCCGGCGCGACGCTTCGTCCGATCGCGGCGTGTCAGCTTCCTCGCGACGATCGGACCCGGGTGCCCCACGGCGCGCATGGTCCGCGGCACCTATCAAAGTCCCATCCTCGTGCAGTGGCAGCCCGCGGTCGCGCAGATGCGGCGACTCAAGATCTCCATCACCGAGCTCTCCTAGATCGCGCCGATGAACGTCGTCTGCGGCCGCTCACGCGTCGCCACCCGCTACGGCATCGTCGCCGCCAGTCAGCCGCTCGGCGCGGCGGCGGGCGCCCAGATCCTCGCCCGCGGCGGGAGCGCCGTGGACGCGGCCATTGCGGCGAACGCCGTCCTGGGCGTCGTCGATCCCGAAATGAACGGG
>JBPYEE010000147.1:0-5354 GCA_051985095.1 Vicinamibacterales bacterium
AAACGAGCCGCACGGGACCACGTTTCAGTTCAGCCTGCCCGCTCTGCACGCCCACCGAAAAGAGTGATCGACAGAGCACCGACACACCGTTCACTCTCCATCAAAGGGATCCTGCACGCGGAGCCGAGAAGTGGACGAAGCGCGTGGTGCGCAGGACCGGGTTTTTGCACCCTGGAGGCCGGGCACCCGGCCGACAAAGTCTGAGGCGCGACGAGAGTCGAATGTGAACTTGACGTCGAAGAGCTACCACCCGACTTCAGCGTCGCGCCGGACGGGTCCCTCGAACAAGCGTGCCGTGATGATGCCGAACAGGGCCCCCCCGATATGAGCCATATATGCGACACCGCCGCCGGTGTTCGCCTGGACCACCGAGCCAGCCTGGTTTAAGAACTGCGTGAGCAGCCAAATGCCGACCAGCACGAACGCCGGAATATAGGTCACCATGAAGAAGAACCAAAGAAACCACACGACCTTGATCTTGTCGCGCGGGTACGTTACCAGGAACGCCCCCATGACGGCCGCGATCGCGCCGCTGGCGCCGAGCTGCGGCACAGTGGATGCGGGGTTCAACGCAACCTGCGCAATGGTCGCGGCCAGGCCCCCGAGCAGGTAAAAAACGACAAATCGGCCGCGGCCCATCGTGTCCTCAACCTCGGGCCCAAACGCCCACAAGAACACCATGTTGCCGATGATGTGCATGAAGCCGCCGTGCATGAACATCGACGTCAACGCGGTAATCCAGCGCGCCCCCTGGCTCAGCTGCGCGGGCACGACTGTCCACCGCAGGGTCGTCGCGTCGTCGGCACCGAGTTCCCAGATGAACACGAGCACGTTGATCACGATGATCAAGAGGGTGACAACCGGCGTTCTCGAGGGGCGTCGAGACGCGTCGCTGATCGGAATCATGACCGCGTCAACTGTCGGCTCGCTGGCTGACGATCCTGAGCTTCTTCAAGCGGAACTACAGCGTGCTCCGATTCCGACCGACGCGGACGATGGCGCCACGCGGTCGTGACACAACAAAGTTCGTATCCGTGAGCGCGGCCAGAATCGGCGCGCTCCACCTCCTGGACGGTCTGACTCGATGAGGGATGCCGCCGAGCCCGAGCGCCCGTCGAGGTCCGATAGGGGACTTCAGGAGGGCCGAACGACAGAATGACATTCGGCTCCATGTGCTTCTGCATTTCCGGATTTTGCCCGCCATGAGTATCGCATGAGCGCCTCCAGCACGAAATCCCGATCCCGGAGGACGCGTTGTTAAGCCTCTACGCTCAGGACGAGTACCGACAACGCGCTCGTCACCGAAATGTCAGATGCTGAGACGGGCTGGACCCGTGGCAGGTCGGGACTCGGCGGCGGCGGAACCGTATGAGGTGTCCTTATTCGGCCTTCGTAAAATAGCGGCCTGTTTCCGGGCTATTCCCTGGGCCGGTCGCTGGGTTCTCGCAGGCTCTTTACATTTTGTACGAGCGCGTCTTACAGCGGGTGTGCCTGCGGTTCCGGTCAGAGTGACTTCAACGAACTCGAGATCGGTCGTCCTTGGTCACGAACTCGCGGTTTTGCGCTCGCAGGTTGGACGACCTTTCGGTCGGTCGACCGATTGTTTTTGGCCGCTGCGTCGGCTATTGCCGCGCCATCGCGTGGCCTTCGTTCCTGAACACGCCAGCGGCACTGCTGCGTTGGGATCGACGACTGGTCGCGAAACGCTGGACTTATGCCCGACGACCTGGCCGACCTCCGATTGACGCGCGCGTTCGAGCGCCGATCGTTCGGCGAGCCCTTGAGAATCCGCGGTGGGGCACTACGATCTCGCATACGCCCGAATGCTGTTCCACACATTTATGACATCGGTTCTAGAAGATTCCTGGTATCAGTCGGTATCTAACCTTGTGGGTGTACTCCTCATAGCCGCGGAGATCGCGTTTGAGGACTGTCTCTTCGTTGGTAATGCGGAAATACAGAATCGGCACAAAAAGTGGCACAAGCAGCAGTGACCACCACGAGCCGAGCGCGACCGGTGTACCGACGACCAACACCAAAGCGCCGGCGTACATGGGGTGCCTGACGATTCCATATACGCCGCTCGATATTACTCTCTGTCCCTCCTCGACGCGGACATTCGCGGCTGCATATGAGTTGACCCTTGACACGAGGTAAAAGATATAGAACGAAACCGCAATGAATACGTCACCCATCACCGAGGCATACCACGGCATGCTTGACCAGCCAAAACGAAAATCAAGCGGAGGCAGTGTCAAAAGCAGAATAAACGCAACATACAGGAACAAGATGATTATTTTCTGCGCGTGTTCTTTCTCGTACCTTACGCCTGCCTCCGTGCGCCGCTTGAGAAGCGCCGGATCGTGTTTAGCAACATACGCGGTGTACGCGCTGCTGGCGATAATCCAAGTCGCCACATAAAGCCATCCCTGCCAGTAATTGAGCGTGCCTGCAGGGATGAAGGTGAACGCCAACAGCGCGGCGATACCGAATATGGCGGAGCGAATAACGTAGGAGGTCATATCGACGCCTTAAAAGCTGTGTGATGTGAGGTGTTTTTATTCCGCCTTCGTAAAATAGCGGCCTTTTTCCGTTGTGTTGAAGAGGTGTCGCTGTCTTCCTGGCAGCTTTTTGCGTTTTGGTCCACCGCGTGCTGCAGCTGGTGTGTCTGCGGTTCCAGGCGCCTGACTTCAAAGACCTCGAGATCGTCATCCTTCGTCATGAGATCGCGGTCGAACTGTCCCACAATACGATCGATGGACGGCGAGCGAGCGCCCGCGATTCTCGGCCCATGATATAGATTCTTGCTCGTGATCGACATGTCGGCCCTTCAGATGTGGCTCGCGGTTCTGATCCGCTGCTGGATCTCAGGAGTGGTGGGATCTGGCGTATCTGATTGAAGAGAATCAGGTCCTGCGAGCACCGCTCGATGGGCGGCGCCTGCGCCTGACAGATGAGGGCCGACGACGCCTCGCCGTTCCGGCGTCCGGGTTGGACGCCAGCCCCTCCGCCACGTTGCGGCGATCGTAAGACCGGATACGCTCCTGCGCTGACACCGACAACTCGTTGCCCAGAAATGGACTTACGCGAGAAAGTCGTCCCGGCGTGGCATGCTGGTCGAGATCCGGCGGCTGGTCGTGCTGATAGCGGACGACAACCCAATCTGGGGCTACACGCGAATCCAGGAGGCGCCGAAGAACGTAGGGCATCGCATTGGCCGGTCGACGATTGCGCGGATTCTCACGGCGCACGGCAGTCCCACCGGTGCCGAAGCGACCGACGTCGTGGCGGACGTTTCTCCGCGCCCACAAGAGATGGCGGTGTTGGCGCGGATTCTGTCACGACCGAGGTATGGACGTGGTGCGGCCTGGTGACCATGGACGCGGTCTTCGTGATCCATGCCTCGACCGCATCATTCAGTCTGGCGAGCGTCATGTTCGGCGGGCGGTGCACGCGTCGCGCACGACCATCGTGCGCGGAATCGTCAAGGGCTCTGGAACGCGCTCATCGGTGGCGCCGACGCCAGCAGCGTAGGTGTGATTCACTGCCGACCGCGCCTGGGCGGACTGCTCAATTACCTCAAGCGCGCCGTATGATCGTCGATTCGGCTGGCCGGTGGAACATCACGCCGTTGCACTTCCGGCACCCGGCCATCGCTGGGTGTATTCGCCGTGGAGCGCCGTTAGAACTCCTGCTGATCACGAACCTGACCGGGCGGCGCCGTGGGCGAATTCTCCCGTTACTCTGTCAGCCGCGTTACAATCCAGCGGAGTCGGCGCGCCGCCACCGACGGTACTGCATTGCACACGACAGACGGGGAAACACCAGCGCGATTCGGATATTTTCGCGTCACCAACGTTCTTGGCGAGGGCGCGATGGGTCTCGTGTATGAGGCGGTCGACGAGCGCCTCGACCGCACCGTCGCCGTAAAAGTGCTTCGCCCGCAGCACGCGGCGGATTCCATTGCGCGCGAGCGGTTCTGGCGCGAGGCACGTCTCGCGGCACGGGTAAACCACCCACACATTTGCCAGCAGTACGACGTCGGCGAAGACTACGGCAGACTCTTCCTCGCGATGGAGCGGCTGGTCGGTGAGACGCTCGCCACTCGCCTGGCCCGCGGCGCGATGAGGGTCGCCGACGCGGTGCCGATTGGCCTTCAAGTGCTCACGGCGTTGGAGGTTCTCCACCAACACGGGATCATTCATCGTGATTTGAAGCCATCAAACGTCTTTCTGACCTCCCATGGCGTCAAGATTCTCGACTTCGGTGTCTCGCGGATTGGTGTCGACGCGACGGCAATCACGCGACCTACCTTGACCCAAGCCGGCGCGATGATTGGAACGCCGCGGTATATGGCGCCTGAACAGCTCCTCGGTCACGCCGTCGAACCGTCGGCAGACCTCTTCGCCATCGGCGCGATTCTCTACGAGATGGTCGCCGGTGTACCGGCATTTGGTCACGACGCGGTGGCCGGCGTCGTCGACCAGATCCTGCATGGGGATGTGAGCGCGCTGGCGGGATCGTCGGCCGTTGCGGCGTTGGATCGTGTGATTCACCGGTCGATGGCCAGGGCGGCGAGCCGACGTTATCCGAACGCGACAGTCATGGCTGCAGATTTGGCGACGGTGCTCGCGGTCGACGGGCCTGAATCAGATCGGCCGGCGAGGCCGGTTACGCGGGTGATGGTCTTACCGTTTCGGCTGCTGCGCCCTGAGCCGGACATTGATTTTCTCGCCTTCAGTCTCGCGGACGCCGTCGCGAATGCCCTGTCCTCATTCGACACACTCGTGATCGCCTCACCGCTCGTCGGTCGTCGTTTCGCGGCGGACGTTCCGGACCTGGCCAGGATTGCCGATGAAGCCAAGGTCGACATGGTGTTGACCGGCACGCTGTTACGGGCGAACAACATCGTGCGGTTGACGGCACAACTCGTCGAAACGCGAAGCGGCAACATCCGGTGGTCGCACAGCGGCCGCATCGCGTTCGACGATCTCATCCAAATTGAAGAAGCCCTGATCCCGCAGATCGTGGAATCGCTCATGGCCCCGCTCACTGGTCGACACGATGGGGGGAGGCGCACCGACGTTCCAGCCAATGCGAAAGCGTACGAGTTTTACCTGCGGGCGAATCCTCTCGTCACGATGCGCGATCGTGGGAGATTGCGCGCGACTTGTATCGTCAGGCCGTCCAGGCGGATCCGCAGTACGCGCCAGCATGGGCCCGACTCGGCCGCGTACACCGGTTGCTGGCGAAATTTCGGCCGGCACACGAGGGGAGAGGGGAGCATTCAGGCGAGCAGGATGCTGTGTCAGCCGAGTCCGCGTTTAACCGGGCTTTGACGCTGAACCCTGACT
>JBPYEE010000148.1:0-5206 GCA_051985095.1 Vicinamibacterales bacterium
ACAACTAGGCTGGTCGAGCATCTGGTTCGTCGGCTGAACGAACGACACCACTCGGGGCAGCGGCAAACCGCTGCACCGCTATAACGGCTGGCTTTTGCACCGTTCGGGCAACGCTCACCACTCGTGCCGCTACCAATTGTCGGCCAACTGTCGGTCGACGTGGCAGTCGTCGTTTCACTCGTTTCTCTGGCCCGCTTCCTCATTATCGAGCTGCGACTCTCGCCTGAACAGCATTCTTTGCGACTGCTCTCGCTGTGCGGATCGATCATCAGCGAATCTGATATCACGTTGACCTCTCTGAAAACGCGATATCTTCCCGCGGTCGTGACGATCGCTACTGCGTCACGATGACAGTCGCGGTCTCGTTTACGTGGACCGTGCAGTGATAGCTGTACGCACCGACAGTGTTGAACGTGACCCGTCGCCATTAGCACTGTGGGCGCTTGTCGGCGCGATGTTTCCGGTGTCGAACACGCCGGGGTCGGTGGCGCTGTGGATGACCGTATCCGAGTTCAGCCAGTTCACTGTCTGGCCAACTTTCACCATCACCGATTCGGCGAGTACACACGGTTTTGATTGTGACAGTGAGCAGATTGGGTGGGTTCGTGCCCTCGGGATTCGTCGGGGAAATCGGCGGGCTGGGGCTGGTTGATTCGCCGCATCCTGGCAATGAGCGCGAGCAGTGCGACGACCTCGACCGTGGATCGTCTGACGATTGAATTGTTGAAGTCCACGTTGTAAGGCGGTGCAACGCCTGTGCCGCCAGACCAATCTGGACCTTGATGATTCACTCTGGAATAACGCGATCACATTGGGATCCGTCGCCAACGTTGTGGAAATTTCTGCGTGACCGACCTGCTGAACGGTTGACGACTCTACCTCCTTACGCGACCTTCTGCCATTTGGCTTAGTTTAGAACGGCGACAGCTGTTGGTGGCCGTCGATCTCGCGGAGCTGAACCTGTCCGAACGCGACGAGCCTGTGTCACAGAATCAGCGCGCCATCCTCCGCGCTGAAGGGCGTATTCGCAAATATTCCGTCCGTCCGGCTTTAGTGGGTCGCCGAGGTTATCGCGTGGAGTCCCTACAAACGCCGATCTGGGAAATATCGACCGGCTCAACACTTTGCGCCTTATGATTCGCTGCGGACGGATCGCTGATGCGGGTCGCTTGGCAGCATGAGAGATTCTGCCGTCAACTTCTAACCGGATCTGGTCGGTCGCGAATATCGATTCGGCTTTCGGGCACCCCAAGGGGAGTCAACATTACCGGGCTTTCAGTTCGTGTCGTTCTTTGCCGAGAATCTTGCCGAGCTGGCCCGATGCCGAGGATATGCCGAAAACAATCCTTCGTAAATCGGCCGCGACCGATTAATTGCGGACCACAACCGGGGACACCATCGAGTACGATCGACAACGTCGGAGTACGCTGGAGCGACAGTGCCTCTGCTGCCCTTCATTGCGGTTCGTGCGGAAAACATGCACGAGAGATGCACACGCGCGTCTATTTAGATCACGTCCCGACCGGCATCGCAATCCTGAACGTCGTTCCCTCTCCAACCGCCGACTCTACGCTGATCGACGCGCCGATCGCCTGCACGCAATCCCGAACGATCGCGAGACCGAGACCGACGCCTTCGATGGCGCTCTCGGTGTGCGCTCGATAGAACGGCGTGAAGATCCGTTGCACCTCTTCAGTCGTCATGCCGATACCGTTATCCCGCACCTGAAAGACGCACTCAGAGTCCTTCATTTGCACAAGCGAGACCTCGACAAAGCGCGTTGCCTTTGCGGGATCAGCGTATTTGATCGCGTTTGAGAGCAGGTTTGTGAACATCAACTCGAGCCGGCCTACGTCAACCGTCACCGCCGGCAGATCGGACGCGATCCTGATCTGCACCTGCTGATCAGCGGCCATCTCGCGCAGTTGTCGCGCCGCTTCATGGGCTACGCCTCCGAGCGGCAAACGCTGAACACCCGGCTTCGTGTCGTCGGCCGGCTTCGAGCGTGTCATATCCGTGATCGTTACGACGAGTTCCACAAGCCGGCCGACGTTTCGCTCTATCGCATCGATCACACGTTGACGGCGTCCGGGATCGTCGGTCTGACGACACAACGTCGCGGCCGTTTGCAGCACGCCGAGCGGTTGCCTCAGTTCGTGGCTGACCATGCGATTAAACTGTTCGAGTCGCCGCATCTGCTCTTCGATCGTCGCCGTATATCGTTCAACGAACGTGTCAACCGTCGCTTGGGTGAGGATGGCCACCGCCTGATTGATCCGGCGCAGACAGCGGATCACGTCGCTCAAATCGGGGTGACCAAGTTCGTCGCCCTTCTCTAACACGAACGTTTCCAGGATGCCGCGCAACAACTCGTATTCGTGAAGTAGCTGATGCACAGAAGCATGCTGCTCGTGCCGAAGTTCGCCGAGTTCGCGCGCTTTCGCAACAACGGCCGTATTCCCCGCGATCTCCTGCTCCGGCGCGGCGACGAACTTCGCGATCTCTTGAATGAGAGACGGGATGTGATCGAGCAGTGCGTTGGTCGGGAACACATCATTCGGTTGAATGGGAATGAGCGCGGTCAGCCGGTCGAGCCAACGGGCCGCGAGATCATGTCTCGCGGCATCGATCTGCGCGGCGACTGCCGCCGAAAAGCCGTCATGAGTCGCTGACGAACTCTCCACGGTGGATCAACCTTTCCCGCGCGCATTACCGATCTTTGCTGCAACGCCTTCGCCGTTCTCGTCTTCGCTCCGCAAAGCTTCCCATTCGCGCTGAGGCTCTCGTAATCCCTCGCGGAGTTCTTCGGCGAGCCGGCCGCGGTCGTTGCGGTTCCACCTCGACTCCATTCCCGACTCGCAAAGATCAAAAGCCAGGCCGCGGCGAGCTACGGAACTCACCCACAATCGCGATCAAGCTGTCGTGCCGTCTGAACATGAAACGCTCAGAGGGTAGCCTACCGCCGAGATAAAGGGAAGCTGTTAGACAGGGTGAAACGGCGCCGATACGCCATGCTTGCGGAAGCGGCACCTGAGCCGGCGCGTGTCGGCACGATCGGCGCGGGCCGCAGATTGCCTCATAACGTCGACGCCGCTTGCCGGGTTCGGCGTCGTTTGCGCGTCGAGGGCGTCCTTCGCCGTCAAGCTGAGCGAGATTTTACTTCCGTCGTTGCGGTCGTGGAGCGCGGTCGTCGCTCGTCGCGCGCACACAGTCAGCGCGCACGCCGCCGATTAAGCGTTCGACCAGATCAACGTCGCTCTTGCGCCGGTCAACGTGCATCTCACGGCGTTCCTGCCGGCGGTCAACCCGAGCGTTCTCCGCCACGGCCGAATCAAGTTCACGGCACGTGCCATCAGCCACCATTTGCTGTCGGGGTTCGCTGCGCTCTTCTTCGGCGTCTTCTCTGATCGAGCCTGACAACGGTGCCGTTCGCGCTCGATCGTCCAACCCATGCATGTTCTGGCTTGAGCGTTGCGACTAGCCTCAGCATGAGGCGAATATTTCGGGCACTCTCAATCTCAGCCTTGCTCCTCGCATTTGCGCCGGCAGCGCATGCGCAGATTTCGTTCGACTTCAACATCGGCACGCCGCCTCCTGCGCCTCGCGCGTACCAGGTCCCGCCGCAGCCCGGGCCCGATTACGTGTGGGTCGATGGCTATTGGTACCCGGTGAACGGTCGGTATCGGTGACACGACGGTACTGGACGCGCCCGCCCTATCCTGATGCATATTGGGTGGCCCGTACTGTCAGGGCGACGAGTACGACACGGGTCACTGGGAAGGCCGCCGAGGCGATGTCCATCATGACCATCGCCGGGACCAAACCAGGCAGCGAGATGAGCGCTGGGGCTACGAGGAAGGAAGTTCGCGCGGCACGAACGGCTCCTACGAGAGGGGACGCCAACGCGGCTACGGATCGGGTCCGGTGGACCGATGACGCGGGACCAGGCGCAGGCGATCGTGCGATCCGCGTACCAGAATGTGCTCGGCCGCGAGCCGGATCCGGGCAGTGCTGGCTACGTGGACCGCGTGTTCAAGGACCATTGGTCGCAGCAGCAGATCGAGAATGAGCTGCGCCACAGCGCGGAATACAGGCAGAAGCATCCTGGGCGATAGACTGCCGATTCGTCCATTAGCGTCCTACCACAATGCCGTCCGACTGGTTCCTGCCGCCGGGCGGTTTCTGTGTGAACGATCGGTCATCGTTGTTCGTTTAGGAAAGGCACCGCAGTCGGAGAGACCACGGAGCCAGAGGCCAAAGGCTACTGCGCGGAGATTGTCAGCGCGACGAGGACGGCGTACTGTCCCAACTCAGGATCAACAGCCTTGCAGATATTTTCCGCGACCATGTGATATAACCTCCGCCCGTGATCGACGTGTCGGCCATTCGTGTGTTGCTCCTCGCCATCACCGGCTGGCTCGATCGCCGGTAGCTGGAGGCGCGCGCCTACCTGATCGCAGAGAATCGCTTCCTCCGGCGGCAGGTCGGTCGCCGACGACTGCGGTTCACCGACGAGGACCGACGGCGACTCGCCTTACTGCGGACTATCCGTTCACAGTGATTGAACCGTTGCGGCGCCGTCGTTCTACTCGATTCCTCGACGCTCCGCAGTACCGAGCCGCGATTCTCGCTCGGACGACTTTTCTTGCGGGTGACCGGATACTGAGGGCGAACGACCCGTGATGATTACCCGCGCGTGTTGCCGAGGATGACCGACGACATCAGTCCTGCGAGATCGCGACCGACGTGAACGATTGTTCCAAACAAAGTCCGAACAGCTCCGACCATGACCCGACCGATCCTACGCGACGGCGGCAAGCGTCGAGACCAGCGCTCACCGACCAGCCCAAAGAACCTCAGGAATTGTTTACGCAGCTGGAATTAAACACCCCACAGGCTTTCCTTCGGATCATTCACGCGCTCGTGTAGCCGATAACAGATCTGCCCTGACGGTACCGTGCCGTCGGATCAGCTTGAGTTGATACCGCTGATCGTCGTACCGGATCAGAACGCACCGCTCCATATTGACTGCGAGTCGGCTGGCAGGCAATTTGAACCAGGATCGCACGGCAATACGGCAATGGCCATCCTTTGGAAGAAGTACGCAGTACCGATCGGCTGGCGCGACGTATTGAAGCGCACCGGGTCCGCCATCTACAACGACGACTGCTTCGGATGGGCCGCGCAGCTCGCGTATTACTACTTC
>JBPYEE010000149.1:0-7507 GCA_051985095.1 Vicinamibacterales bacterium
GTTCATCGCGTCCGACCAGCCGGTGAGCTATCACATGGCAAAGGCCGCGGTGTCACAGCTGGTCCGCTACTATGCCGTTGCCCTCGGCGGCCGCGGGCTGCGAGTGAACGGCATCTCTCCGGGCGCGATCGTAAAGGAGGAAGCCCGCGCGTTCTACGCCGCACACCCGGACATTGAAGCGCTCTATCGGGAGATTGTCCCGGTCGGCCGCATGGGCACCTCCGAGGACGTCGCCAACGTGGCGGCGTTTCTTCTGAGCAACCGGGCGTCGTTTCTGACGGGGCAGAACATCCTGCTGGACGGCGGCGCATCGCTCCACTCTAACGAATCGCTGGCGCGCCGGCTCTCGCGCGCCGGGAGCCGTTGATCATGATGTGGCAATCGACGGAGGAACCCGGCCGGCCCGCAGTAGTGCGTCGGACGACGTGTCGAATGTGCGACAGCACGGACCTCGTCGAGATACTCAGGCTCGAGCCGACGCCCCCCGGCGATCACTATGTGACGGCTGAGAATCTCGCGAAGCCGCAGCCGGTCTATCCCATGATGGTCGTGATGTGCAGCCGGTGTGGCCTGGCGCAATTGTCAGAAGTCGTCGATCCGGAAATCCTGTACCGCGACTACATCTACAACACGTCGGTCTCGCTCGGTCTGATCAAACACTTCGACGATTACGCGGCCGACGTGATCGATCGCACCGGGCTTCCTCAGCATTCGCTGGTCGTCGACGTCGGCAGCAACGACGGGACTCTGCTGGGCGCTTTCAAGACGCGTGGTATGCGCGTCTTCGGCGTCGATCCGGCGCGCGACATTGCCCAAAAAGCCACGGCGGCTGGCCTTGAGACGATCGACGACTTCTTCTCGCCATCGCTCGCACGGGACGTGCGGCGCGATCACGGCGCTGCCGCTCTCATCACCGCGAACAATGTGTTCGCGAATGTCGACGACCTGCACGGGTTCGTGGAGGGTGTGCTGACGTTGCTCGCTCCGGACGGCACCTTCGTCTTCGAGACCGGATACTTCCCGGATCTCGTAAGGCGGCGGATCATCGACAATATTTATCAGGAGCACTTGAGCTATTACTCCGTCAAACCGCTGCAGCAATTCTTCGCTCGGCGCGGCATGGAGTTGGTGGCGGTTGAACACGCGCCGACCAAGGGCGGCTCGATACGAGGATTCGTTCAACCGGCGGGTAGTGCCCGACGGCTGGCACCGGCGATGCTCCGGCAACTCGTCGAGCAGGAAACGGCCGGCGGCTTCGATCGCCCCGAACGCCTGCAGGACTTCCGTGTCGCGATCGAGTCGCTGCGGGCGGAGTTGACGAGACTGGTGCACGAACTCCGGATGCAGAGTCGCACGATCGCGGGCTACGGCGCCTCGGTCGGCGTCACAACGTTGATTCACCACTTCGGTCTTGGCGCCTCGATCTCGTTCCTCGTGGATGACAACCCGGTACGGTATGGTCGGTTCACGCCTGGTCACCACATTCCGGTGCTACCGTCGAGCGCTTTGTACGAGAGGAGGCCGGATTACGTGCTGCTGCTGGCGTGGCGATACGCAGACCCGATCATGAACCGACACGAGGCGTACCGGCGGGACGGGGGCCGTTTCATCCTGCCGTTGCCGGAGATCGCGATCCGATGACGCGTCGGCCAGGATCGACGGCGAGCGCCCGTTCGGAAAGCGCCGAAGTACGCTACGCCACAGATGCCGTGGTGCTCGTCGACGCTGACGATGTCGCGCGGCTGAAAGCCGAGGCGGCGCAGAATCCGCGGAAGCGAATCCGATTGTGCGCGCATGCCGGCGTCGACGACGTCCTGCATGAGATGATCATCGTCCATACGAACGACACGTATGTGCGGCCGCACAAGCAGCTCGGGAAGAGCGAATCGTTCCACGTCCTCGAAGGAGCCGTCGACGTCGTCTTATTCGACGATGAGGGCGGCGTCACTGATGTGATCGAGATGGGCGCGCTCGCTTCCGGCAAGCCGTTCTACTATCGGCTTGCATCGTCGTTGTTCCATACGTTGCTGATCCGTTCGAAGGAGTTGGTCTTTCACGAAGTGACCAGCGGCCCCTTCAGGCGCGCGGACACCGTGTTTGCCTCTTGGGCACCTGAGGACGGCGACACGGCGGCGGTGAGGCGATTCATCGCCGGGCTCGAGGAAAAGCTGCAGCGATGACCGAATCGTTGCTCGACTTCTATCGCCGCCACCACATCTCGCCTGTCCGGCAGGACATCCACGACCTGGAGGCGCATTTTGGACGGCGCGCGGCTCTCTACCGCCATCTCGGCGTTCTGCCGGCGTTTGTGCGCGGCCGTAGCGTATTGGAAGTCGGGCCGGGATCCGGGTGCAATTCGCTGTTTACCGCCTCACTTGCGCCGTCGCGCTACGTGCTGCTCGAAGGAAACCCCCGCGGCGTCGAGGATATCCGCCAGCTTTTCTCGGGATATCCAGCGTTTGCCGAATTCATCGAACTCGTGGCGTCGCCAGTCGAGCACTACAACCCGTCCGAACGATTTGAGTTCGTCTTCTGTGAAGGGATGCTCGCACTGGCGGGTGTACCCGATCCGGTGGCACTGCTCCGCACCGCCGCCGGCCACGTCGCGCCGGACGGCGTGCTCGTGATCACGTGCATCGACGCCATTTCAGATTTCGCCGAAGTCCTGCGTCGATTCGTCGCGCAGTGGCTGATCGATCCGGCCGCCGGTCTGTCAGCACACGTCGCGCAGTTGGTGCCGGTATTTTCGCCGCATTTGGCGACCCTCCGCGGAATGACGCGCCGCCACGACGATTGGATCGTCGACAACCTCCTGAACCCCGCCTCGATCGGCCCGATGCTGTCGATTCCGGACGCGGTGGCGGCGCTCGACGGAGAGTTCGATGTGTTCGGCGGATCGCCACACTTTTTCACCGATTGGCGGTGGTACAAAACCATTGCACGCCCAGGCGATCGGTCAAACGCGCTCGGCGTCGATGCGTACTGGGCGAACGTTCACAATCTGCTCGACTACCGCATGCTCGCGCCGGCGCGAGCGCCCGACGAGAACCACCGACTCCACGACGCCTGCGCGTCCCTGCGCGGCGCGGTGCAAGAGTACGAGCGCGAGCGTGACCGCGCGATCTTGCCGCGCGTGCTCGCGGGTCTCGACAGCATTGCCCAGAGCGTTCGGCCGTTCGCCCCCACTGTCAGCGAGGCGATCGTGGAACTGCAGCAACTGTTCAGCTCGCCGGAGTCGGACGCCGCTGCCGTGGCCGGCTGCCGTACGTTCGCCGCGTGGTTTGGACGCGGGCAGCAATACTTGAGCTTCAGCCGGCGCGTCAGGTGGTTTGATCAGTGACCGTCGAGACGATCGCGATGACACCTTATCCAGAGTCGACCCGTCCCGGTCGCTCGATCAGCGTCATCGTCAGCGCGATGAATGAGCGCGGGAATCTCGAACCGACCGTCAACTCCATCGTCGCTGCAGTTGCGCCACGCTTTGCCAGCTACGAGATCATCATTGTCGATGACGGGAGCACCGACGACACCCCGGCGATCTCCAGCCGTCTGGCGGCGACGAACTCGCAGATTCGGGTTCATCGGAATGAAACGAATCTCGGTCTCGGGCGCAGTTACAAGATCGGAATCGGCCTCGCAACGTACGAGTACACGTCGTGGGTCGCCGGCAACAACATCATTTCGCAGCAGGCGCTCGAAGCAATCTACGACCGGGTCGGCGAACGCGATATGGTGATCAGCTATGTGCTGCGGGACGTCCGCGGATTGCAGCGACGTCTCATGTCGACAGCCTTCACGCAGCTCATGAACCTGCTCTTCGCAGCGCGAATGAAATACTACACAGGACCGTGCGTGTATAAGTCCACAGTTGCGAAGCGTTTGCCGATCCGCGCACGGGGTTCGCTGTCCGTGGCCGAATTGCTGGTGCGTCTGCTGCGCGCGCGACAGACCTATATCGAGGTTGGCATACAGCCGAAGCCGCGGTCCAGCGGATCGACCAAGACCTTCCGACTCAGGAACCTCATCGACGTCTTCGGCTCGGTTCTGAGCCTGTTCTGGGAGTTGCGTGTTCGGGCGACCCTTGCCGCGGCCGACCTGTCTGTCAGCGAAAACGATCCCGCAGTTCGGTGATCGTCAGCCGAGCATGGCTCGTGTGTGATTGGGCAGCGCAGCGGTCGACGGGTCCACGGAGACGGTCGCCGAGATTCGCAGCGGCGCCTTCGGGACCCGTTCGTTGCTCCGCGATCGGATCGATCGTGCTGTGGCGCTCGCGCGGTGCGATACGCAGGATCTACGAATGAGCCCGACCGCTATCGTGACCGGCGGGGCTGGTTTTATCGGCAGCCACCTCGTTGAGTGCCTGCTCGCCGACGGGGCTCACGTGATTGTCCTGGACAACCTCAGTACCGGGCGACTCAAGAATCTCGAGCATCTCGGTTCCGATCCCAGATTGTCCGTTGAGCAGGTCGATATTGCCGACGCGCCTCGGATCGCGCCGCTGTTTCGCGGGGTCGACTGGGTCTTCCACTTGGCGGCGCTTGCCGACATCGTCCCATCGATTCAACACCCGCTGCTGTACCACCGTTCGAACGTCGACGGTTCGATCGCGGTGCTGGAGGCAGCACGACAAGCGGGCGTGAAGCGGTTTCTCTATACCGCCTCGGGATCGTGTTACGGAATCCCGGATGAGATACCCACGTCGGAATCGGCACCGATTCGTCCGCAGTATCCATACGCGCTGACCAAATGGGTCGGCGAACAATGCGCGATCCACTGGGCGTTCGTCTACAAGCTCCCGCTCGTCTCGCTGCGGCTCTTCAACGTCTACGGTCCACGGTCGCGAACATCGGGCACCTATGGTGCGGTGTTTGGCGTGTTCCTCGCCCAGAAGCTGCACGGCCAGCCGCTGACGATTGTGGGCGATGGCACGCAGACGCGCGACTTCACCTTCGTGACCGATGCCGTCGATGCGTTCGTCACCGCCGCGCGGTCGAACATATCCGGCGAGGTGTTCAACGTGGGCAGTGCGAACACCTACAGCGTCAACCGTCTCGCCGCGCTGCTCGGCGGAGAAACCGTCCACATCCCGAAACGTCCCCGCGAGCCGGACTCGACGTTTGCCGATATCTCCAAGATCTCGCGCGTTCTCGGGTGGCGCCCCCAGGTGTCGTTCGAACGCGGCGTCGAAATCATGCTCCAGAACATCGATTATTGGCGAGAGGCGCCGGTGTGGAATCCGGCGACGATCGCCGAAGCGACGAAAGATTGGTTCCTGTACTTGTCACCGGGACATTGGCCATAAATGGCGGCCGCCGGTGCCAGCCTTCGAGTACACATCCTGGGGTGCGGAACAACCTGGTACCGCCTGACGTGTTCAACGCAATTTACGACCGTGTCGGCGACGCGGATCTGCTGGTGACCTACATCGTGACCGACGTCCGCAGTCCCTCGAGGCGCATGTTGCCGCGCGGCTTTTCCTCGGTCGTTAACGTCTTGTGTGAACCGATTCCGCCAGGCGCCTTCACCACATCTCGCACGGGTCGATGTTCGTCGTCGAAACGATCCTCCGGCTGGTCATGGCCAGCCAGACATATGTGCAGGCGGGCATTGATCCGTTGCCGCGAACGAGCGCAGCGTCGAAGACCTTCCGCCCAAAGAACGTGGTCGGCGTCGGTGTCTCGCTCTTCCAGCTGCCGTGGGAAATCCGTGATCAGGCGTCGGTCGGCGAGCCGGCGGTACAGCGAGGCGCTCGATCATCACAACGTGTCGACGGTCGGTTCCTGAGTCGCATTTTCACGTGAATCTTCTCGTTGTCGGGGCCTCCGGCTTCATCGGGCGCCATATTCTCAGTGAAGCGAAGCGCCGAGGCATCGCGGTACTCGGAACGCGAGCAACTGGGGCTTCCGGCGACCTCATCGCGTTCGACTTGCGGCGCGACCGGCTCGGTTCAATCGCAACCGTGCGACGCTGGAAAGACGGCTGGGGTGCTCGTCGCGGCTGCGTGCTCGCAAGTCGACCGCTGCCGGATCGAACGCGATGTCTCCGGTTCACGACGATGGACGACGCGCTTCGCGCCTACTTTGCCGCCGTCGACTGTCGAGCTGCAACAAACGTTCTCGCGCGGCGGTCCGGACTATGAGGGGAGGCACGCACGTGTCCGGGGGCACCCAGCCGAGGCAGAGCCGACTCGCCATCGGATTCGTGATCAGCGCCCTGTGCCTGTGGCTCGTGTTGCGGCGCATCCCAGCTGGGTTCCTTGAAACACTCGGCGAAGCTCGGTACCAGTGGCTGCTGCTGTATCCAGTACTCACCGTTGCGCTGAACGTCATTCGGGCGACCGTCTGGCGACGCCTTCTGAACCGTCAGGTGAGTCGGGCGGACGCGTTTTGGTCCTACAGCGTCGGTTTCCTCGTCAACAACGTGCTGCCGTTTCGAGCCGGTGAAGCGGCCCGGATCGTCGCGCTGACGTTTCGCTCACGGCGTTCACCCGTCGAAATTACCGCGGCCGCGGCGCTCGAACGCGTCCTCGACGCGCTCATGCTGCTCGGAATGCTCGTCATTGTTCTGCCGTACGTGTCGAGGTTTGCCGACGTGTCGCGCGTTGCCACGGGTGCCGGCCTTTTCGCGATGGCAGTGCTCACGACGGTCGCCGCGCTCGTCGTGTATCGCCGTCAAGCGGAGCGGATCGTGTCGTGGCTCGTGGCGGCGCGGATGCCGAAATGGTCCGATCGGCTGTCGGACGCGTTTGGACACCTGATGGACGCGTTCGCCGTGGTGAAGGATCCCTGGACTGCAGTCGAAGTCACCGCGTCAATGGCTGCGGTGTGGCTGCTGACCGTCCTGATGCAGTGGGCGGTGCTCCGCACGTTCCAGCCATCGGCCGAACTTCTTGACGCGTGCGTGATGACTGTTGTGATCTCGCTCGCTGGCGGGGTGCCGGCCGCGCCCGGGGGCATCGGCATTCTGCAGTGGGTGGGCCAGCAGGCGCTGCTGATGCCCTTTCCCGGCAAGTACGATCCCGCGGTCGCGCTGGCCGCCGCGGTGGCGTCGCAGGCCGCGTCGTACCTGTGCGGCTCGCTGCTGGGCGTCGTCGCCCTGTGGCACCTCGACGTTCCGCTGGCGCGGATCAGGCGCTCGGTCTGCGAGACCGCTATCGTCCAGATCGATCGTGTGCGCCCGGTCGCCGACCAATGACGTGTTCAGCCGCAAGAGGACAGTGATGCCGCACAGTAGTTTTGTCGTCACGCCGCAGGCCTACCTTTCCGCGTTCGCCCAGGTGCTCGAGCGCATCGAGGTTACCGCCGCCGGCGGCCGCGTCGTGTCGACCGATGCGGGGATTCAGTGGATCGTCGACCGAATCGTGTCGCTGAAGGGGACCGAACGCAAGGCGCTCTTGATAGGCAACGGCGGCAGCGCCGCGACCGTCAGCCATGTCCACAACGACCTCTGCAAGGCCGTCGGCGTTCGAGCGCTGGTGTTCAACGAAACGCCGCTGCTCACCGCGGTC
>JBPYEE010000150.1:0-7611 GCA_051985095.1 Vicinamibacterales bacterium
CTACACAAACACCGCCATCGCGCAGGAGATCGTGTATCAGACCAGCGGCGCGAACGCCGATGTTTCCGGCGCGGGCTTCGTTGTGGACATCATTCCGAAGCGGGGCGGGAATCAGTTCAGCGGTTCGGCTACAGGGATGGGTGCGATCGGCGCCTGGCAGGCAGACAACTTTACTCAGGACCTGAAGAACCGCGGCCTGCTCGCCACCGACAAGATCGATCACAACTACGATTTCGAGGGTGGTGCTGGCGGTCGGATTGTGCTCGACAGACTCTGGTTCTTCACCTCTGCCCGCCGAATCAGTGTCAATCAGCCGATCGCCGATACCTTTTATCCTGACGGGAGCCAAGGCGTCGACGATCAGTACCAGCAGAGCATTCAGACGCGGCTTACATGGCAGATGTCGCCGCGTAATCAATTCACGGCCTACTGGGATCGCGTTCACAAGTATCGCGGCCACGCGATGAGTGCCGGTTACGATCCCCAGACCGCGGCGAACGTCTGGAACTCACCGCTGTATCAGGCGTTTGAGTCGAAGTGGACATCGACCGTATCGACCAAGCTGCTCGTTGAAGCTGGCTTCTCGAGCCACCAGGATCGCCGGCAGACCATTTATGAACCTGGCATCGCACAACCGTACGAGTCGCCTCTGTGGTTCAAGCTGGTCAATCACAACGACCTTGCCCTCGGCACGCAGACGGTCGCGGCCCCCAACGAGAACTACACCTGGCCGACGCGGCGATATGCCCAGGCGAGCGCAACGTATGTGTCAGGTTCGCACAACGTCAAAGTCGGGATCCAGGACAGCTGGGGCTCCGAAGGACTCGGTTACGACGCGAACGGCGATTTGCGGCAGCAGTATCAGAACGGCGTGCCGGTGTCGGTGGTGGTCATGAACACGCCCATCGTCCGTTCGTGGTCCGACTTGAACGCGGCTCTCGGCGTTTTCGCCCAGGACTCGTGGACATTGAAGCGCCTCACCGTGAACTATGGCGCCCGCTGGGAGTACTGGCACACGAGCGTCCCGGCGCAGGCGAATACGCCGGGGCGGTTTGCTCCGAATGGATCGTTCCCGGGTCAGGACATGCCGATTTCGAAGACGTTGTCGCCCCGTGCCGGCATCGTCTACGACCTGTTCGGCAACGCAAAGACGGCTGTGAAATTCAGCGTCGGCCGATACGAGCAGGCCGGCACGTACGGGCTGGCGAACACCTACAATCCCATCGCATTGACGACCGCCACGCTCAGCTGGACCGATCTGAACCACGACGATATCGCGGAGGGCGCACCCGGATGCGTGTATCTCACACCGGGTTGCGAAATCAATTTCGCGCAACTGCCCGTCGGATTTGGCACAGTGACGCCCGGGTGTTCCATGCTTGCGACGCCCGGTTCCATTCCGTGCGGCAACGCACAGGTAGATCCGAATCTGAAGCGGATCTATTCCATGAACTACAACCTGGGCGTTCAACACGAAGTGTTGCCGCGCGTGTCGATCAGCGCGAACTGGTATCACGTCGACTACTACGACCTTCGCGTCCGGGCAAATGTGCTGCAGACGTTTGCGGACTACACGCGGCAAAACGTCGTCAGTCCACTTGATGGGAGCGTTATTACGATCTACAACGTGAGCAAGGCGAAACTGAACCAGGTTCAATACGTCGATATGACGGCTCCCAATCGGTCCCAGTGGTACAACGGCCTCGAGTTTACGTTTAACGCCCGGCTCGGAAAAGGCGCGACGCTTTTCGGCGGAACGTCGACCGATCGAACCTTGGCGATCATGTGCGATGAACCGTCCAATCCGAACTATCTGGCTTACTGTGATCAGACGAAAAGCGGCATCCCATGGCGGACTCAATTCAAGCTCGTCGGGTCTTTGCCTCTCTGGTACGGTGTTCAATTCAGCGGGTCCTTCCAAAGTATTCCTGGCCTGCCGCTCGGGACTGCGGCGCTCGGCGGAGGCTATGCCAACGCCGCCACGACCCAGCCGAATGGTCTCGGAGCAGCATGGCTCATCACTCCGTCCACCAAGTACGCGGCGAACTGCATCGGTCCGTGCACGCCGGGCGCCCTGGTTGATCCCGGCATGACCGTCGCTTCGATATCGGTTCCCCTCCTTCCGCCCGGCACCCAGTTTGCCGATCGAATCAACGACGTCGACCTCACGATCGGGAAATGGTTCAAGGCGGGGAGAGTCCAGGTTCAGCCCGAAGCGTCCGTGTTCAATGTCTTGAATACGTCATCCGTGTACGCGGTGCGTTCCCTGAATTACGGAACATCATCGTATCTCCAGCCTTCGAGCGTGCTGCAGGGCCGGTATCTGCGTCTGGGCTTGCAGGTCAAGTGGTAGCGGGGCAGATGGATGGATGGTGTCAGTCATGAATCGACGAGAGTTCTCAACAGCCGTCGGCGTTGGAGTTGTGGGCGGCTCGCTGAGCCGGACGCGTCTTGCCGCTTTGGCGATATCCAGCGATAAGAAGGCGTGGGCGCGGCAGCACTTTCGAGGCATGGAGAATTTCGTGCTGCCTTCCTTTACGCCGGATTTGCGGGCCCTCGACGAAGAAGGCATCCGCAACGACGTGAGGCATGCGATTCGCCAGGGGTTTGGATCGACGACGCCAACCGGCCTCGGGCTGACCCGGGATGAACGGAAACGGCTGTTGGAGATTGTCGCGGATGAGGCGCGCGGCAAGATCCTCGTCGGCGGCACCATGGGAGGCGCGACGCTCGCGGAGAAAATCGAAGCGTTCAAGCACGCCGAACAGATCGGCGTCGCTCAAACCTTGTTCTCGCTCGATCCCTCACTGTCGACGGAGGACGCCCTGTACGATTCCGCCAGAAAGCAGATCGAGTCGACGACGCTCGGGATCGTGCTCTACGCACAGCCGCACGCGGCATTCCTGCGCCTCGATCCGAGCGGCATTCCGATCAACGTGTTCGATCGGCTGGCGAACCTCCCCAACGTGATCGCCGTGAAACTGACGCAGGTGATCAATCCAGCCGCGGCGTACCAGGTCGCCGAGCGGGTCAGCGATCGGCTTCTCATCGGCGCGGTCGACATGGATACCGTGCCGCTGCTGGCGAAGACGTACCACCTGCAATGGAGCGGCGAATGGGCCGTTGATGCCGTGCAGTCTCCGGAGAAGCGTTATGCAGTCGAGTTTCTCGATTTGGTCAGTCAGCGCCGCATGAACGAGGCAATGACGGTGTATTGGGCGATGCAGCCGGCTCACCAGGCATTTTTCGAGCTTCAGGCGCCGACGCTTCGCGTCGGCGGACATCCATGGGCGCACATCAAGTATTACCAGTGGGCGACAGGGGGGAATGGCGGCGTTCTGCGCGACCTGAAACAGCGCCCCGACCAGGTGCCGACGCTGGACGCTCGCGGCCGGCAAGCCATTAAAGCAACGTTGCGGAGCGTAGGCATCACACCGGTTGATCTCCCTGACGAGGCCTTCATGGTCGGGAACGCGGCATTTGCGAAAGGAGCGAGACGGACCGATCTGGTCGCCACTCCGCAGTACGCGATCTAAGGCCGGAGCAGGCGCGACAACAGGATTTGGAGGAACGTCATGCGCGGCCTGAAGCTGTTTGCGCTGGTGCTGTTGGCGAGTGCGTGGCCGTTTGTCATCGCCGGACAGCGACCGGCATCGGCACGCGTCATCGTCTTTCAAGGCGCTCGGTTGATCGTCGGGGACGGCCGGCCGCCCATCTTGGATTCCGCGCTCATCGTCGAGAACGATACGATCACGGCCGTCGGACGCCGCGCTGACGTCCAAGTACCTGCCACCGCGATGCGTGTCGATCTGACCAGCAAGACAGTGATGCCGGCAATGGTCGACGTCCATAGTCACTTTGGCTTTCTCAAGCAGAGTGACGGCTCGATGTCGAAGGCGAACTTCAATCGCGAGAACCTGCTGGATCATCTGCACCGCTATGCCTACCACGGGTTTGCCGCGGCGATTAGCTCCGGCACCGACATCGGCGAGCTGCCGTTTGAATTGAGGAACGAAGTGCATCCGGGCGCCGCGCTCTTCCGCACCGTCGGGCGGGGATTGGCATGGCCTGGCTCAGGGCCATTCGATCCCGCGAGAAACGATGTGCCGTACTCGGTGACGACGGTGGATGAAGCGAGGCGCGCCGTTCAGGATTTGGCTCCCCATAAGCCGGACTTCGTCAAGATATGGGTAGACGACCGCAATAAGACGGTGAAGAAGCTGACGCTTCCCCTGTATGCCGCCGCGATCGACGAGGCACACAAGCACCAGCTCCGCGCCATCGCGCATGTGTACGATCTCGACGACGCAAAGGGTCTCGTCCGATCCGGTATCGAGGGTTTCATGCACCTCGTTCGTGATGAGGATATCGACGACGAACTGATCGGGCTATTGAAACAGCATCCGGGAATATTTTTCACACCGAACATCGGAATCACGTACCGCGGCATCGAGTCGGGCCGTCCCGCGTGGCTCGACGCGCCACTCCTCCACGAAACGATCCCGCCTTCGCAAATCGCAGGGCTCGAAAAGTCGTTCGTGAACCGGAGCCCAGATGCGCTGCGACGTACACGGGCGGAATGGGATCGCGCGAAACGCAATATTGCGAAGCTGCGCACGGCCGGCGTCGCCCTTGTGCTCGGCAGCGACTCTGCCGGAGACCCTTCGCGAACGATGGGCTGGCATGCCTTGTTCGAAGTCGAAAGCCTTGCTGCCGCCGGCATTCCAGCCTCAGAGGTGATCGCCATGTCGACGCGTCGAGCCGCTGAGGTTCTGAAACTGAACCGGCTCGGCATGGTAGCCGTCGGCAAGAGTGCCGACTTCATCGTCCTCGATGCCAATCCACTCGACGATATAACCAACATCAGGAAAATATCGGCCGTCTACCTGCGCGGGCAAGCCGTCGACCGCGCCGCCATGCGCGCGCAGTGGAAAGCCGAGTGGAGCCGGATATCGGCGAACTGAGGGTGATTTGCGCAGGACTCTCACAGTTGGCGCGTCTGTCATCGTCGCCTGGATGGCCGTAGCCTCCGCGCAGCGATCCACCGGCGATCAGCCGTACCCGAAACCGACCCTTCCGAACCCGTACCGACTGGTCGAAGAGTGGCCGACGCTGCCTGCCGGTATGCGCGGCCCGCAGGGGCACCGGTGGGGAGAAGTCATTCGGGTTCACGTGGGGCCGGACGGAAATATCTGGGTCTTTCACCGCTGTTTCAACGACAAGCCCGCCGGCGATGCGACGTGCCTGAATCGCGGCGATGAAAACCCGCCGATTCTGCAATTCAATCAGTCGGGACAGTTGATCAGGAGCTTCGGCGTCGGGCTGTTCGCGCATCCCCACGGATTCACCGTTGACAAAGAAGGCAATGTCTGGGCGACGGACACCAATGACGAGGAAACGGTTCTGGGGATGCCGGCGAAGAATGCGCAGGGCGTGACGATGGGCCAGGAAGTGTTAAAGATCAGCCCGACTGGTCGGATTCTGATGACGCTGGGCACCGAAGGCGTCGGCGGCAGTGGGCCGGCTGCGTTCGATCGCCCAACCGGCGTGGCGATTGCGCCGAACGGCGACATATTCGTTTCGGACGGTCATGCGCGGAATAAATCGAACAACGCGCGCGTCGTGAAGTTTTCACCGGACGGACGGTTTTTGAAGGAGTGGGGGCGCCTCGGGACAGAGCCGGGCAACTTCAGAGAACCGCACGACATCTTCGTCGGTGGCTCCAAAAGCTATGTGTACGTGGCCGACCGACAGAATGACCGCGTTCAGGTCTTTGATCAGGAAGGCACATTCATCGCGGCGTGGAAACAGTTCGGCCAGCCGAGTTCGGTCTTCGTTGACAAGCAGGACAACATCTTTGTCGGTTCCGTGTTCGTGACCGCCCGCCGCGAGACAGGGCCTTCACGAACGCCTGCGGACGGCAGCGCAAACGACCGGGCGATCGTGATCGGTAATGCGATTACTGGAGCGCTCAAATACCTTATTCCTGATCCTGGAGATCTCGGCAAGATGACGGATACCGGAACCTCGGCCTCGGGGATCGCGGAAGACGACCAGGGCAACATTTACGCAGCGGACGTTGGTGAAAACAACTTACGCAAATACGTCAGGGTGCGATGACCTTGGTAGAGGCAACGTCGGCTGCCGCCCGGTGAAGTGCCGACAACTCGACCATCCGTGACCTCTCTGATATCGCGACCGTCCAGCGCGCGGGCCGCAAACGAGCTTACTGTGAGATCCACACGGTCATCTCACCGCGTCCGCGATTGTTCCAGCTGTAGTAGGGAATTGCGGTCAGCCCGGCGCCGGTCACGACCTCGACGCCGCCGAGCCGCGCCGAATCGAAATGGTGGGCGAGCGGTGCGCTCACCGGCAGCCGGCGATCGAGCACATGGCCGTCGTTGTCGATGCCTTCGAGGCAGTACACAATTGGCCCGCGCTGAAGTGCCACTTTACCGCGATCCTCGCCGACGCGGGCATCCGCGACGACGCGCTCGACCGGCATCGGGAACTCGAGGGTTACCTTGTCGCCGGTGGTCCAGCGGCGCGACACGCGGGCGAAGCCCTTCACGAGCGGCGGCGCGATCGGCGCGCCGTTGAGTCGCAGCGCAGGCCCGGCGGGACCGGCGTCGCCATCGCGGCCGGGCGATCGTTCGGCCGCCGACAGGAACCGATACAGTCCTCCGGGTGAGGCATGGCCCTGCGCCCAGCCGGGGACGCGGATGGCCAGCGTCAACTCGGTCGGGGTGGGAACATCCACCTGGATTTCGACGCGGCCCTTCCAGGGATAATCCGTCCGCTGCGTCACGGTGACCTGGCGGCCCGCATTTGTCACCGTGGCCGTGCTGCCGACGAACAGGTTGACGAAGATCTCGCCCTGGCCCTGCGCGTACACGAGGCCGGGTAATTCGCCAATCAGCCGCGAGAGGTTCGCCGGGCAGCAGGCGACGTCGAAATACGCGGCGCGCTCGACGCGTCCGGTCGACACGAGCGGATTCTGATAGAAGAAGCGGTCGCCCGACAGCGACACGCCCGACAGCAGGCCGTTGTACAGCGTGCGCTCGAAGGTGTCGTAGTACGAGGCATCGCCGGTGCGCAGGAACATGCGGTGATACCACAGCAGCCCGCCGACCGACGCGCAGGTCTCGGCGTAGGCGCGGTTGGGCAGGACATAGTCGTCGCCGAAGGCTTCCGTGCCGGCGACGGCACCGAGACCGCCGGTCACATACATCTTCCTCGACGTCACATCCTGCCATAGCGCGTCGACGGCGTGCGCGAGGCGGTCGTCCTCGGTGAGCACGGCGGCGTCGGTCATCCCGGCATACAAATACGTGGCGCGGACGGCGTGCCCGACGGCCTGCGTCTGCGCCGCAACCGGCTGGTGATCCTGGCGATACTCGAGATCGTTGTACATCCGAAACGGATCGCCCGCCGGAAACACATGCAACGGCGGCTCGTGCGGTCGCCCGCGCTGATCGAGGAAGAATTTCGCCTCGTCGAGGTACTTGCGGTCGCCCGTCACGCGAAACAACTTGACGAGCGCGAGCTCGATCTCTTCGTGGCCAGGCACATCCCGCCGGGCGTTCGGGCCGAACGTCCGACACACCAGAT
>JBPYEE010000151.1:0-3751 GCA_051985095.1 Vicinamibacterales bacterium
TAACCGCGTCCCTGAACGCCATCGCTGCCGCGAGCCTGAAAGCCATCTCGGACGAATCGACGTTGTGGTATGAGCCATCAACAAGTTCGATCCGAATGTCTTCGACCAAGAACCCGCCGGCGATGCCGCGCCTGGCGGCCTCTCTGAGGCCGCCTTCGATCGCCGCAATGAACTTCTGCGGAATCGCACCAGGTATAGTCTCGTCTGTGAACAACACTCCAGAACCTGGCGGACTGGGAGAAATGCGGATTTTGACGTGCCCGTATTCGCCGCCGGCGTCAAATTGTCGAACGTAGCGTCCTTCGCCGGTGCCCGACCAGTTAACCTGCGGCATAATTCATTCTCCTGGTCGCTTTCCCTCGACGAATATAGCTCGCAGGGCCGTGCGGTCGGAAGTCCCGACGCAAGACCTCTCGCTTCCCTGCAGCGCCGATCTGGCGACCTCAGGTCTCCGGCAAACACGACCGACTACTCACTATCGCGGTCAGACCGCTGTGGTAGCCTTCAAGACAATGGGGAGCCCAACGTTCGCGGCGACGCTGCGTCGCCCCACGGTCGCCGTAGCTGCGCTCGGTCTGACGTTGGTGTCCATGATCGGTGCCGTGGCGACGGCGTACGGGATCCTGCATAACGGGTTTCCGCTCAACCGGTCGCCGTCACTGTTTGCGGCCTCAATCCGAGTCGCTACTATCCTAGCCTCGCTGAGCATGTGGCGTTTTGTGCGACATTGGCTCACCAAAGTGACGCTGCTCGCGTGGATCGTGGCGGCGGGATCATCAGCCCTGTATTACGGCGTGAACATGAGCACGACACCGTTACAGGTCGTACGCGCGATCAGTCACTTCGTTGCGTACTCCTTGACGGCGGCTGTCCTGATCGTGGGTGTCATTAAAGGCAACTCACCGCGGTCTCGCTCGGCATCTGTGTAGGCGAAGTGGATTCCCGGCGACCGCTGCGGTGGGACCGGTTTGAGATTGCGTCGTCAGGTCGCGCAAACCGCCGATCTGGCTTCCGAGCGTTCGCTAAACAGAACGGCGCCGAGGGCAAGCGCATCTGGACGCGTTTCCATCGCTGTCAGCGGATCGAAGATTGAAGGCTGTCGATAAACGAGGTCACCTCGCGGAGGACGTCGGCCGTGTTCGAAAGAAATAAGTAGTGCGTCCCGGGCAAGCGGATCACGCGCGCCCGAGCTACGTTGCGTTCGAACGCCGTCGCCTGGCGGCCAGTCATCCATTTGTCAAACTCTGCGGCAGCGGCGAAGGTGTCGCGCAGCGTTGGATCGTCGTTGCTCCACGGACCGGGATCATGCGGCACGGCGAACAGGGCTAGGGCTGGGACGGCGATGTTCGAGAACTGCCGACCGCCTGCCGCGATCGCTTGGCGAACTGCCGCCGATGCGTGCGCCGGTCCAACGCTGCCGTCAGTGTTCACCAGCCTCGTCGCCCGTACTTCCGCTTCTGGCAGGATGAATCCATGAAAGTGAGCGGACCATCGAGAGTACGCGTCGACACTTACGAGGTCGGTCGCTCTCGGCTGAGGAGGCGGGGGGAGCGGTGGTCCGGGATTCGGCGGCTGTCCCGCATCTTCGGGCTGCGCAGGCACGAACGCATACCGGTACGCTGCGTCGATATAGACCAGACCTGCGATGCGGTCACGATGCGTGGAAGCGAGATAACTCAGCTCCTGTCCGGCGATCGAATGGCCGACGACAACGGGCGAAGGGATCTCCAAGCTGTCGAGTACCGCCAGGACGTCCCTTCCGAGACGATCGGCCGAGAAATCTGAAGCGTCGATTGTGGACGCACCGAATCCGCGACGCGTGATGGCATAGACGTGGTATTTGGGGAGCAACTTGGGCGCAAAGTCGTCGAAGACGTGTGCCGTGTTGCCGAGACCAGGCAGGAGCACGACCGCACGTCCTTCGCCACCCCAGTCCAAGACTTCGAGCCGAACATCCTTGTCGACGGAGACAAATCTTGTTGCATGTCCGGCCGGGTCAAGCCATTCGCTCGATTGCCCACTTGTCGACGAGATCGATGTGGTCACGAGCGCCGTGACGATTAACTTCGCGAATGCGGGTCGAACGGCAAAGGACAACATGCGAGCGACCTCTGGCGGATTATCGACGGACCTGCGGAAGACAACTCTAACGCGAAACGTGTGGGTGCATTAATTCGAGGTGCGCAAAGTGCGCCCTTTTCACCCTTTCATAGAAGACGCCACGGGCGCGCTGAACGTGGGAACAACCTGGGAACATTTGCGCCCGAACACCGTCGAAAACGGGGGAGCAGGGCCGACCAGCAAGCAAGACGAGTCAACAACTTAGACGATTGGGCCCTGTCTGCAAAACCTCCACCCCCGGTTCAAATCCGGGCGGCGCCTCCACTTTTCCTGAGCAAATTCGCGGATCGGTCGGCCGTCGGTTCTCGCCGAGCCCGCATTAATGGTCTCGAATCGGCGTTCGGAGTGACCAATCGCAAGAGAGCGAATTCTCTAACCGATTCTTGCACTATGCCTTGTGGTGAACGTTCGCGAAACGGAAGGAGGTTTGGAGAACCTCCACCCGGGCCGACCTGTTGCCGAAGAGGCTGTTCAGGCCGCTTCACGACCTGTCTGCACGCCCTTGACTTTGTGCACACTGTGCACAAAACTTGAGTCATGAGTACGGCGTACGTCTCCGGCCGGGTTCCCGGACGCTACGAACGACTGGTGGCCAAACAAGCACGCGCGGCGAAGACCTCGAAAAGCAACCTCGTTGCGCGATATGTCATCGAAAAGAGTCTCGAGACCGAGTTCCCCGGAATCTCCTTTCGCGACTCCCTGTCAGGCCGTGAGGCGTACCTGACCGGTCGTCGCGTGGCGGTCTGGGAGGTCCTGTCGGTATACCAGGAGATGAAGTCCGTAGAAAAGACAGCGGACCATTTCCGTTGGCCGCGCGTGCTGGTCAAGCGTGCTCTGGCCTACGCCAAGGCGTTCCCAGAAGAAATCGGCAGATCGCGTGAAGGAGAGTCCGAGGCCGTACAGGCTGCTGGCTGACGAGAACACGTCCCACCGGTTCGTGGCGGCATGCCATCAGTTGCTCGCCGACTTCCCGATCGTCCACATTGCGAATTGGCAAGACGGCTCGTGGCTGGGGCTCGACGATTCGGCGCTGCTCGTCGCCTGTGCGGAACACCGATTGGTGCTCGTGGCATTTGACCGAGCAACGCTTCCGTGGCACGCCGGTCAGGTGGTCCGTGCCGGCGAGAGTCACGGAGGACTCGTACTTTTCCGCCGCACCGTTCGCAGTACTGACTACGGCCATCAGTCACGCCTCCTCACCGGGTTTTGGGATGATGAAGGGCAGGGCTGGGACTGGACGAGTCGCATTGTGTACTTGCCCAAATCGCCGTGACAGTCGCGGGGTTCGTTCCGCGGTCAACTCCCAGCCACCGCCACGCTGTAGAGTGCACGTTTCAGCGCGCGCAAATATCGACGTTTCGGGCGCAGTTTCGGAGGCGTCGTGTACCTGTCGGTCTTTTACATCGCTCTTCAACGAGTGCTGCAATGTGTCGTGGTCGCGTGTCCTTCCCGCGAATTCAAGGAATTGGAAATCGTGGAGATCTGCCACGGGCCTTCACGCTTCAAACTCCCACATTCATCGAATACAGGAGATCTCGGTATGCGGCTTCGCCTCGCAAACTGTCGAATCCAGGATCCACCTGGAGGCTGTACAGCTGAAAGTCCCGCTGGCTGACGGCTGCACGCAGGC
>JBPYEE010000152.1:0-8290 GCA_051985095.1 Vicinamibacterales bacterium
CGGTTGGTATTGTTCATGACGACGGCACCAGAGGGATCGTACGCCGGCGCATCGGAGGCCAAGTTCAATCTCTGGCGGATACTGTCGGATACTCTTGCCGACGTCACCGCATTTACCAACGCAAGCATGATCACGCCGTCCCGAGACCAGATCGAACAGGTCGCGGTCGGTCAAGCCACAGCCGGGTTCTTTCGATTGTTTGGGGCTCGGTTTCAGGTCGGCCGGCCGTTTTCTGAAGCCGAGGCCAAACCTGGAGCCGGTCATGTTGCCGTTATCACCGACACGTTCTGGCGCCGCAAGTTTCAACGCGGCATCGCCGTCGGCCGGACCATCGAGTTAAATCATGAGGCGTATGACGTCATTGGCGTTCTTGACCCAACCTTCGATGGCGCGACCATAACTGGGCCGCGCCCGCTTGCGGCTCCCGATGTGTGGGTGCCGCTCCAGATTGATCCCGCAAGTGGGAACCTTGCGAGCGTATTGCTCGTCGCGGGTCGACTCCGCCCAGGAGTCACGCTCAACGACGCGCAATCACGGGTTGCATTGACGGCCGCCGCGCTACGCCGACAATTTCCGGCGTACGTTCGTGCGGAAGACGGCGTCACGGTCGAACCGCTTCAGAACGTTCTCGTTCGAAACGATCGTTCACCACTGCTGATATTGTTCGGCGCTGTCGGCCTGGTGTTGTTGATCGCGTGCGCAAACGTGGCGAGCCCGATGCTCGTTCGAGGTCGATCCCGGACGCGCGAGCTGGCGCTCCGGACAGCTCTTGGCGCAAGCCGTGCTCGAATCGTTCAGCAACTGACGGTCGAGAGCATGGTGCTTGCCGTTGGCGGCGCTGCCGTCGGGTTGACCGTCGGCCGATTCGCGATTCAGAGCGTCCTCGCCATCAGCTCGACGACACTGGATCGAATCGGCATCGTGGCGCGCCACATCGACATCGATATACGCGTGCTCGCGTTCACAGCCGCGGCGTCGTTGTTCGCGTGCATCGCGTTCGGGTTGCTGCCGGCGCTGGCCATCTCGGACGTGGATCTTCGACACGGCATCAGCGAATCGGGCGGCGGCAGCAGCCGCAACCGCCGGCGGCTCGGCGGGACGCTGGTCGCGGCCGAAGTCGCGATGGTGATGGTGCTCCTTGTCGGTACAGGACTGTTCGTGCGGACGTTCATCGCACTCGATGACACCGATCCCGGGTTCGATTCGCGCAACCTCATCTCGATCAAGATGCCTGTGGATTCAACCAATCTGAACACGGCAGCCGTCGATCGGCTGATTCGGCTCGGACAAGAGCGCCTTCGCGCCCTGCCTGAGATCCGCGGCGTCACCGCGGCATGCTGTACGCCATTCGATCTCGACCTGACCTTGCGATATGTGATCGACGGGCGGCCACTCACGGGACCGTACCACGGCATGGGCAGCTGGCGTCCGGTTGCGACGGACTATTTTGAAACGATGAGGATCCCGCTCCTGCGCGGACGGACGTTCGATGCTCGCGACACTCGCAGCGCGCCTCGTGTCGTCGTCATCAATCAGGCCATGGCGGACGCCTGGTGGCCAGGGGCCGACGCAATGGGCGAGCGGCTCACGCTTGGGAGAGGCATCGGCAGAGTGTGGGGTGAGCCGCCGAGGACGATTGTGGGCATCGTTGCCAATGTTCGGGATGCAGCCCTGAACGAGGCGCCCCGCCCAACGGAATACGTACCCTTTGCGCAGTTGAACGACGGCGTGTCAGCCTCGCACTTCAGTTTCGCTCCCCTGACCTGGCTGGTTCGCACTCGGACCACTCCAGAGCTCCTGCGATCGGCGATCGAAGATCAGCTTCGGCTTGGGAGCGGCGCGATGCTTGTCACGTCGTTCGAACGCGTGGACGCCATCACAGACCGGTCCACGGTTCATGCGGCGTTTCGGATGTGGCTGATGACGTCGTTCGCGTGTGCGGCGCTGCTCCTGGCGGCGATCGGGATCTACGGCGTGACGGCGTACGCGGTTGAGCAGCGAACGCGTGAGATCGGGATCCGAAGGGCCCTCGGCGCAGAACGCGCCGACGTCGAGCGGATGGTTGTGTTCGGCGGACTGCAAGCAGCTATCATCGGCGTTGCTGCAGGCTTCGCAGCCGCGGCCGCTCTGGCGCGGACCGTCCGTGTATTCTTGTACGGCATCACCCCATTCGATCCGTTGGTATTCGGCGCAGCGGTATCGACGTTGATCGCGGTGGTGATCATCGCTGCGTGGCTTCCAGCTCGTAGAGCGGCTTATGTCGATCCTCTGATCGCCCTGCGCGCAGAGTGAGTCGTGATTCGAGCGGCCGTATCCAGTGAAAGCAGCGGGCTTTCGCGTCGACGGAAGTAATCGAAAATACCGAAGCACTTGCTTAACCATCTTGGTTGACCCGGACACACGCTGAGATCTATAGCGTATGCCGTACGTCGTCATCACCGGCGGGCCGGGTGCGGGCAAGACGACACTCCTGGCTGAACTCGCAGCCGAGGGCTACGCGACCGTCGAAGAATCGGCTCGCGCCATCATCGGGGAACGCCTTGCGCGCGGCGAAAGTCGGCGGCCAGACGCGCTGACATTCGCTCACCAGATCTTGCGTCGAGACATCGAACAGTACCTCGGTCAGCGTCCCACGGCCGATTGGGTTTTCTTTGATCGCGGACTGCTCGATGCGCTTGGTATGCTTCACGAGGCTTCGGCTCTGCCTTCGGTCGCACTCGAATCCATGCTCACTCGATATCCTTTCCATGCGATCGTGTTTGTGTTGCCGCCATGGGAGGCCATCTTCACCAACGACGCGGAACGCGACCAGTCGTTTGCCGACGCTGTGGCTGTCCACGCCAAGATCGTGCAGTGGTACCGTTCATGCGGCTACGTTCTCGATGAAGTGCCCCGCCTTCCCGTTGTACAGCGAGCGGACCATGTCCTTCACGTTCTAGCAGGGAGTGTTGCATGACCCTTGCCCGTCCCGACGCTCTGGGTCGCCGAAAATGCCGATCTGGCAAGTTGAGGCTCGGTGCTCGACACCGATTCCTCCGAAGGAATTTCCCGCCACGGCGATCCGCTTCACATCCATAAAGGACTGCTTCGGCAGCCACCCAGGCCCGCGAGTTGGTCATCCAGTTGATCCGTTTCGACCAAACGCGTCATCGTAGCCTCGCCAGACGACACGCCGCCCGGGCGTTGACCGTGTCGATTCTCATTATCGATGTAAGGTCCGGCCTGCGCGCTGAGGCCCTGTCCCACTCGATACGGGCTGAAGAACACCCATTGATGGCGGACGAAGACAGCGCTCGCCATTTCATCAGTCGATCGGGCTTCATTACGTTTCTCCATGCAGCCCGACGCGCGGATGCGACGCTTGGTCTCTCGTTGACGCCTGCAGAGACGAAGCGGGGAAGATGGCGGGCGCAGGTTGAAAATCGAAGTGCGATCGATTCCTCAGGCGCTCATTGTCTCGGCTCATTTGCCCGCAATGAACGCCGACGGGTCTAGCCGGCCCGGCGCGCCGCGAGCTCTGCCCATGGCGACTACTCCTTAGCGCCGCCTTCGAGGAGCACGGTCACGAGAGCTCGTACGTGACCGGGGGGGCGAGGTCGATATCGTGGTCGATGGCGGCGGGACGGTCTGGTGACCGTCGTTGTCAGCGGTGAGCCGCGAGACCCGCGCGCACGTTGTCTCGTCGACTCGACATTGAGAGCGCGACCAGAGCCGCTGCGATGCCCGCGGCGGCACCGACTCCGAGCGCCCAACGTGGGCCGAAATGATTGGCCACCCATCCGACGGCTGGGGCCCCTATCGGGGCTCCCCCAAGCGCGATGCCGAGGCGTAACGCCATCACTCGACCCCGCATCACGGGTTCTGTGGAGAGTTGCATCAGGCTGTTGGTGCCGTTAAAAAACGTCAGCGCAGCGGCGCCGATCACGACGAGGGCGACGCCAAACCACCAATAGCCGGGCGCGAGAGCGGCCATAACGCATCCGAGCCCGAATACGCCGGCTCCCACTAACAGCGAACCCGGCGTCGGTCGATCCTGAGCGGCCGCGAGCAATGCTCCCGACACGGTACCCACGGCCATGATGGACGACAGCAGTCCAAATGCACGAGCATCCGCGTGAAAGACGTTCACTGCCATCGTGGAGATGAAAATCGGGAAGTTCAAACCGAAGGTCCCGATCAGAAACAGCATGATGAGGATCGCTCTGAGGTCTGGCCGCTTCCACACATACTGAAAGCCTTCGAGGAATCCCGATGTCGTGCGATGCGCACGCGCAGTGGTCTGTAGCTCCGATAGGCGGAAGAATGCCATCGAGAGCAGAACGGCTCCGAAGGACAATCCATTCACGATAAATGCCCAGCCGATGCCGGTTCGTGCGATGAGCAAACCGGCGGCGGCGGGTCCAATCATCTGGGCGGCGTTGAACGACGTGGAGTTCAGGGCCACGGCGTTATGGAGATCGCCGTCGCCGACCATCTCGGCGACGAACGTCTGCCGCACCGGCGCGTCCAGAGCGGCCGCGGCGCCAGACAAAAAGGCGAACATATACACGTGCCAGAGTCGGACGATGCCGGCGATTATGAAGACTCCTAACGTGAGGGCAAACGCGCCCAACGTACCCTGTGTGAACATCAGGAGCTTGCGTTGATTCAGGCGGTCCGCTGCGAGCCCGGTCCAGGGCAACAGCAGGAGCTGTGGGGCAAACTGGAGGCCCGTCACCACACCGAGCGCGAGCGCGTCGTGGTGAGTCAGTTGCGTCAGCACGAGCCAGTCCTGAGCGACGCGTTGCATCCAGGTGCCAACGTTGGACACCAGCGCGCCGGCTGTCCACAAGCGGAAGTTGTAGCTTTTCAGGGATCGAAACGTGCTGACCGCCGAATTCGTCATGGACGCGATGGCGCATTGCCTCCATGGAATTGGCCGAAGTGACGCGCCAGACTCAGGCTGATCAACAGTGCACCCAAGCCGAAGGCACAGATGTGACTCGTGATCCGGGGATGAAACGTTCCGACACGCGAGAGGAGCACGTACGCCACGATCGCGTTGGCGAAGCCCCACAGCACGTTAACCGTTGAAGAAGAAAGGCCCTTGCCCGGCGGCTTCGCGAAGGGACTTTGAAACGGACGCCCCATCATGCCGGCTACCGCGTGCGGGATGGCATTGGCCGCAAACACTCCGCCAAAGAAATACGAGACCAGAACAAGCCGACTCATGCTTACCGCTCCTCGTGGACTCGCAGACGGTGGGCTGGAACGATGGGAGGCAGTCAGTCCTCTACAAGCCGTGCCATCAGTTCAAGCGCCGTCCGCAGTTTTTCTTGCTCGCGACTCGAGAGCTTCTGCGAGATCGTCTGTGTCAGCCAATCCTGTTTGGCGGCCCTGCCCTCCCGGAGCCACTTCACACACTTGGGCGTGAGCGACATCAGCGTCTGCCGTTTGTCGTTCGGGTCAGCAGTCCCGTGGACTAGGCCCGCGTCCTGTAACGGCGCAACGAGTGCGCTCATCGATTGCGGGCGCATGCCTTCCGCTCGCGCCAGACTGGACACCGTGTCCGGACCGTTCTTCTCCAACCGCACGAGAACGGAAACCTGCGACGGCGTGAGCTCGTTCCGTCCACCGCGCTCACGTAGACGTCGCTTGAGTTGGCCCGCGATCGAACGAAGGTCTGACGCCAGCATCGACGCCAGCTGCGGGTTCGGCCGAAGAGCTGAATCCCTCACGACATGAGTATGTCATATATGCAGTTTACCTGCACAGATAAACTGTCTTATTGACTCCTACGGCATCCCGGACAATACGGGACGTCGGAACCAGGCTTGACGCCAACACGTATATTGTGTATGCTCAGTATATACAGATGCTCAGTGACGCCGGCTTTGTCCTCTCCTACTCAGACGGCCGCCCGATGTATTTGCAGATCATCGAGCAGATCCGGCAGCGCGTTGCGGTCGGCGACTGGCCCGCCGGGGAGCAACTGCCCTCTATCCGCCAGCTGGCCAGCGATCTCGGCGTCAGCGTCATCACGGTCAAGCGCGCCTACTTCGAGCTGGAGCGCGAGGGCGTCATCCTCACGCAGCACGGCAAAGGGTCTATCGTCGCTGATGGCGCCGACGTCGGCGCGCGCATTCACGAACAGGACTTTGCGAAACATCTCGAACAGGTCGTGCGGATAGGCGCCCTGCTCGGTCTGACACCGAAAGAGATTCAAGCACGACTGCGGAACACACTGGAGCGGTTCAGCGCCGCTGGCAAGGAACGGACATGAGCGACGCGGCAGTGAAGCTGGAGGGCGTAGGCAAGCGGTACATGTTCTTCGAGCTCGACGACGTCCATCTCGAGCTGCCCCATGGCCACATCATGGGGTTCATCGGACCCAACGGCGCGGGCAAGTCGACGACGATCCGCATCCTGATGGGGCTCGTGCATCAGGATCGCGGCGAGGTCAGCGTCCTCGGTTATCGGATGCCCGAGCACCAGGCGGTGGCGAAATGGGATGTCGGCTTCGCCTCTGAGGACATGCGGCTGTACGGCGCGGCCACGCTCGACTGGCACATGCGCTTCATCCGCTCGATCTTTCCGTCGTGGGACGAAGCCTACGCGCAGCTCCTGCTGAAGCGCTTCGACCTGAAACCCGAACAACCCATCAGAGGGTTGTCGCACGGTCAGCGCGTGAAAGCGGCCCTGCTGCTCGTGCTGGCGCGCCGGCCGCGGCTCCTCATCCTCGACGAGCCGACGACCGGGCTCGATCCGGTGGCGCGCCACGAGATCCTGCGCGAGCTGACCGACGTCATGAACGACGAGCGCCGCAGCATCCTGTTTTCGTCGCAAAACACGCAGGACGTCGAGCAGATCTCCGACCAGATCACGTTCATCGATCGCGGCCACATCATCGACTCGCGCGACAAGGAGACGTTCATGGATCGCTGGCGCCGAATTCGCGTGGAACTGCCCTCCGACATTCAGCTTCCGGCGTTTCCGGGTGTGATCGACATCAAGCGGTCGGGCCGCCTGGCTGTGGCGACGACCAACGCGTTCGACGGCGTGCTGCCGCGGGCGTACGAAGCCGCCGGCGTTCGCGTGCAGGCGGTCGAGACCATGACGCTCGAGGAGATTTTCGTCGAGAACGTGCAGTACAGCAGAGCGGGAGACCGCGCATGAATCGCGCACTCATCGCCCGCCTGATTCTCAAGGACTGGTATCTGAGCCGTCTGCCACTCGTCCTGATCGGCACAGCCGGCATCTTCTCGATCGGCCTCCTGTACCTGCGAGGGGAAGTCACCAGCGCCATCGGGTTGATCAGCGCGCTCACCGCGACCATCCTGCTAAGCATCCTGCTACCAATACAGACGGTCGTGAAAGAACGCAAACAGCACAACCTGTCGTTCGTGATGAGCCTTCCCATTTCGCCGTTGGAGTACACCGCGGCGAAGGTGGTCGGGAATCTCTCGGCGTTTCTGGTGCTGTGGGCCGCCATCACCATCGGCGTGCTCGGCACTCTTGTCCGCACCGGCACCTTCGGCGGCCTCATTCCATTCGGAATGGTCGTGGCGTTGGAGCCCTTCGTGGTCTTCTGTCTCCTGCTGTCGGTCGCGATCGTCGTGGAATCCGAAATGTGGGCCCTGCTGACAATGGGCGCGACCAACATCTCGTACTCCTTCTGGTTCCTCCTGCTGAAGATTCCAGGTCTGCCCCAGGAACTGAAGAGTCCCGTCGCCATCTGGAGCCGGCCGATCCTCCTGATGCTGGCCGGACAAGTCTCGGTCATCGCCCTGTCGCTTGCGTTGACGTTCTATTTCCAATCCAGGAAACGCGACTTCGTCTAACTCGATCCAGCTGAGGAGAAATGTCTATGTCTTCGTCATTGCGCTCGACGTGTGTCTCCACGCTCCTCGTGGTCGCCACTGCAACGGCGGTGACGGCGCAAACCAGCGAGCCGCTGCGGAACCGCTGCGCCGCCACAGCCACACTGGACGTCTCGGTGGGCCTGCCGCAATGGAGCGGCTGGGGCGCGTCGCCAACACAGCAACGCTTCCAGCCGGCGGAGCGCGCGCGGCTCAGTGCCGACGCGGTGCCGAAGCTGACGCTGAAGTGGGCGTTCGGCTTCCATGGCGCTCAGGCCGCCTACGGCCAGCCGTCGGTCGCTGGCAACAGCCTGTTTGTCGGGAGCAGCGACGGCACCGTGTACGCGCTTGCGGCGGACACCGGCTGCCTGCACTGGATGTTCAAGGCGGGCACCCAGGTGCGTACGGCGATCAGCATCGGCATGGCTGGCAACACTCTGTCGATCTACTTC
>JBPYEE010000153.1:0-18310 GCA_051985095.1 Vicinamibacterales bacterium
TTGACACGCTGCGTGCCGATCACCTGCCGGCGTACGGCTACACGCACGTCCGAACGCCCACGATCGACGCGCTCGCGGCCGACGGCACCGTATTCGAGCGCGCCTACTCGCACGCGCCGCAAACGCTGCCCGCACACGTGGCGCTGCTGTCCGGACGGCTGCCGTTCGAAACGGGCGTCCGCGATAACATCGGATTCACCGTCAAGCCGGGCGAGCGGCTGTTGCCGCAGCTGCTCCACGAGCGCGGTTATGCGACGGCAGGCATCGTGTCCGCCTTCGTGCTGCGGAAGGAGACGGGCATCGGCCAGGGATTCGACGTGTACGACGCCGAGATGCCGGCGGCCACCCTGGACGCCAACATCAGCCAGGTCCAACGCGACGGCCTGCAGTCGGAAGCCATCGCCGAGCGCTGGCTGGATTCAATCGGGACCGGGCGCGCCTTCCTCTTCCTGCATTTGTACGAGCCGCACAAGCCGTACACGCCACCCGCGCGATTCTCCGAGTACGCCCCCTACGACGGGGAGATCGCGTACTCCGACGAAATCGTGGGACACCTGATCCGGTACCTGAAGTCGCACCAGCTGTACGACCGGTCGACGATCGTGCTCCTGTCCGATCACGGTGAAGGGCTCGGCGATCACGGCGAGCAGGAGCACGGGTTGTTCGTGTACGACGAAGCGATCCACGTGCCCCTCATCGTCAAACAGGAGAGCAATGCCGGTGCGGGCCGCCGCGTCCGTGACGTCGTGCAGCACATCGACATCGTGCCGACGATCCTCGATCTCGTAAAGGCGCCCCTTCCGGGCAATCTGCGCGGCCGCTCGCTGAAGCCGCTGCTCGATGGCGCCGGCCGTCTCCCCGAGCAGGCGGTGTATTCCGAGGCGATGTATGCGCGGTATCACTTCGGCTGGTCGGAGCTCACGGCGCTCACCGACGACCGCTTCCGCTACATCAAGGCGCCGCACGATGAGCTCTACGACCTGAAGCGCGACCCCCACGAACACGACAATCTGGCGGTCGAGCGGCCGCCCGCCCGCCAGGCGCTTCGCGGTGCGCTCGACCGGCTGGTGGCCGGCCATCCACTGCAGGCGCCGAGCGAGGTGTCACCCGACGCGCGTGAGCGGCTGCAGGCGCTCGGGTACGTGGGCGCGACGACGGCGATCTCGAGCGCGCCCGCCGACACGCTGCCCGACCCAAAGGACAAGCGGGAAGTGCTCGAAACCTATCGCACGGCCGTGGATCGTGGCGGCGAGCGCAAATGGCGCGAGGCGATCGCGCTGCTGCAGCAAATCCTGCGCGAGGATCCCGGCATGGCCGACGTCTGGAGTCAGCTCGCAACGTTCGCGGGACGCGCCGACCGGTTCGACCTGGCGCTCAATGCGTACAAGCACTACATCGAGCTGAAGCCGGCCGAGCCCGGCGGCTATCTCGGCGCGGCGTCGACGCTGTTTCACATGCAGAAACTGAAGGATGCACGTGAGCACGCCGATCTCGCCGTCCAGATGTGCGCCGACACCGATGTGCGGTCGCGCGAGAATGCGCACGAGCTGCTCGCGAAGATTGCGCTCGCACGCCATGATGCCGAGGACGCGCAGGCGGAGGCGGCGTTGGCGCACCAGGCGGATCCGCGGCTGCCGGTCCCGGCCTTCATCGACGCACGACTCCTCTACGATCAGGGCAAGTTCGCCGACGCGCTGCCGCTCTTCGAGGAGGCGCTCGCCGAGCAGAAGAAGGGCGGCAATGCGCCCCTCGCTGAGCTCCACTACTACGCCGGCGACACCTACGGCCGCCTCGAACGCTACCCGGAGGCGGTGACACAGTTCACGGCCGAGTTGCGGGACTATCCGCAGAACACCCGGGCGCGCGCCGGTCTGGCGATGCTGTTCCAGGTCACCGGCCGAACCGACGACGCCGCCCGCGCCATCGTCGACCTGCTGCGCGCGAGCCCAACCCCCGAGTCCTACGCGCTGGCCGCGCGGCTGTGGACGATGTTCGGAAACCGAACGCAAGCTGATGCCGTCCGCGCGGAAGCGCGACACGCGTTCGCCGACGCCCCGCGCGCCGGCACGCGCGCCGCACGCCAGTAGGGTCGTCGTCCCCGCCGCCGTTGCGGCCGCTCTCCTCGGGGCCGGCGTCTGGTTCGCCAGAACAGGACCAGGACAGGCGCAGCTCGAACCAATCGCGGGACAGAACGTCCTGCTCGTCACGATCGATACGCTGCGCGCCGACGCGCTCAGCTGCTACGGCGGCCCGGCACAGACGCCCGTGCTCGATGAGCTCGCCGCCGAGGGCGTGCGGTTCGACTTCGCGCACGCGCACGCGGTGCTCACGCTGCCGTCGCATACCAGCATCCTGACCGGTCAATATCCTTTTCAACACGGGATCCGGGACAACGCCGGCTATCGGCTGCCGCCGACCGCGCGAACCGCCGCGACCATCTTCAAGGGCGCTGGCTACGACACGGGGGCGTTTGTGGGCGCATTCCCCGTTCATTCGCGGTTCGGCCTGAACGTGGGGTTCGATGTCTACGACGATCGGTTTGGCGAGACGCGGGCACCCACCGAATTCGTCATGCCCGAACGCCCCGCTTCCGCCGTCGTGCCGCTCGCCCGCAGCTGGCTGGCCGGACGCGGCACGCACCAGTGGTTCGCGTGGGTGCATCTGTTCGATCCGCACGCGCCGTATCGGCCGCCGCCGCCGTTCGATGCGCAGTACGCGGGTCGCCCGTATTACGGCGAAGTCGCCGCGACCGACGCCGCGCTCGAGCCGCTGTTGGCGGACCTGCGCGCGTCGTCGCGTCCGACGATCGTCGTGGTGACCGGCGACCATGGCGAATCGCTCGGTGAGCACGGCGAGCAGACCCACGGCCTGTTTGCGTACGAGTCGACGCTGCGGATTCCGTTGATCATGGCAGAACTCGGTCGCGAAGCGGTGGGTCGGCGGACTCAGCCAGGCGAGGTGTCTCACGTGGCCGCTCGCCACGTCGATATCCTGCCGACACTGCTCGAGGCCGCCGGTCAGCCCGTCCCGCCCGATCTACCCGGCCGATCGCTGCTCGGAGCCGCCGAGCGGCGGTCGACCGCTCCTCGAAGCTCGTACTTCGAGGCCATGGCCGCGATGCTGAACCGCGGCTGGGCGCCGCTCTCCGGGGTGCTGGCCGATCGTGAAAAGTACATCGATTTGCCAATTGCGGAGCGGTACAACCTGGGGATCGATCCCGGCGAAACGCAGAATCTGTTTGGCAGGTCGCCGGATCGCGACCGTACGCTGGTCGCAACCCTGCACGGCTTTCAGGCCGCACTGCCAGGCGAACGACGCGTCGAATCGCGTGACGCGACCGCACGACTGCAGGCGCTTGGCTATGTCACCGGAAGCGCCGCCATCAAACCACACTACTCAGAAGCCGACGATCCGAAGCGGCTCGTCGACCTCGACCGGGCGGTGCATCAGGCCGTCGAAGCGTTCACGGCCGGCCACCCAGCCGACGCGATCCGGATCTACCGGCAGGTCATCGAGCGGCGCCCCGATATGGCCATCGCGTACCTGCACCTCGCGTTTGTGGCATGGGAACACGGTGACGCGGCCGACGCGATCGGGACGCTCGAACGGGCGGTCGCCACCGGCCTGAAGCAGGCGCCGATCCTGTCGCAGCTCGCCACATACCTCGCAGAGACGTCGCAGGCGTCGAAGGCGATTCAGCTGATCGAGCCGCTCGCCCGGGACCCGGACGCCGATCCGGATACCTTGAATTCGCTCGGGATCGCCTACGCACGCGCCGGCCGCCCGGATGACGCCCGCCGGACGTTCGAGCGTGTTCTGACCATCAACCCGGAGAGCAGCATTCCGCTCGAAAACCTCGGCGTGCTGGCGCTCGAACGGAACGACTTCGCCGCCGCCGGGAGCTTCTTCGAGCGCGCGGTCCACGCCGACCCTCAATCGTCGCGGGCCCACGCCGACCTCGGCGTCGTCCGCCTGAAGGCAGGTGATCGGCAAGGCGCGCTCGAGGCCTGGACGCGCGCCGTCCAGCTCGATCCCACCAACTACGATGCGTTGTACAACCTCGGGACGACGCTCGCGCACGAGGGGCGACTGGAAGACGCACGGCCGTACCTGCAGCGATTCGCACAGTCGGCGCCGCCCGCCTTCTACGCGAAGGATCTGCGCGAGATCGAGGCCTTACTGCAGAGTCCCCGCTGAAACGGCGGGTGATACCATTTCCGGGTACTCAAACCGTGGGTCAGGTCTGCTTCATGATGCTCGCGTCGGTGGCGTTGACGGTCGCCATTGACGCTCAGGAACCGCCTGCACCGGTCTTCAAGGCCGGTGTCGAGCTCGTGCGGCTCGACGTCCGCGTGACCGACGGGAACGGCCAGCCCATTCGCGATTTGCGGCAGGACGAAGTGGAGGTGGCCGAACGGGGCGCGGCGCGGCCCGTCGTGTTTTTTCAGCACATCCAGGAACCGGCGGAGTCGTACGCCGAGGTGGCCAGCCGGACGGTCGCCGGAGAAGTCTCGACCAACCGCGGCGCCGCGCGCGGCCACCTGTATGTCCTCGTCTTCGACCAGGTGCACATCTCTCCAGGCGGCGAGCAGCGCGCGCGGATTGCAGCAGATCGATTCCTGCGTACGCGGATTCGACCGGGCGACCGCGTCGCCCTGTTTGCCCTGCCCGGACCCGGGCCGCAAATCGGCTTCACCGCCGACGTGCGCCGGGTCGCACCGGAGTTGAGCAGAATCCGCGGCATGGCCGAACCGCAATTGCTCGGCGCGATGGGGACGATGACGCTGTACGAGGCGTTTCAAATCGTGCGTCGCGACGAGCTGATCCTCGAGCGGGTCACCCAGCGGAACCAGCTCGGTGCCGCGGCAACCGACAGCGCACGCGTCACCGACGCGTCGACGTTCGGAACGACGCCCGGCGCGCTGACGAACCTCTACAGCGAGAATGCGCAGCGCCTTGCCAACATTGCCGACGGCGATTCCCGCCGTGTGCTCGCGGCGCTCTCGGATGTGTTACGGCAGATGCGAACGATCGAGGGGCGGAAGTCGGTCGTACTGATATCAGAGGGCTTTTATGCGGACCGCCTCCCGCGCGAGATTGAAGAGGTTGCCGCAGCGGCAGCCGAATCCTACAGCGTCATCTACGCGCTCGATGTGAACCGCCATGATCTCGACATCTCGGCCGACGAACCCGTCGGTGCGGACCAGGCCAACGCCATCCATGACAAGCTCGAGCCGCTCAGCACGTTTGCGGCCGAAACGGGCGGAACGCTCGTCATTGACGCGAACCGGCATGCCGACGACGCCTTCGCCGCGCTTGCCGATCAAACGCAGGACTACTACCTGATCGGCTTCACCCCCGGTCCCGACGATGCGAAAGATCGGAACGCGTATCGGCGGGTCACCGTCCACGTCAAGCGGCGCGATGCGCAAGTCAGCAGCCGAACCGGGTTCACCCTGTCCGACATGGCCGCGCGACTCGACCGCCACCAGGCGATCGACCGCGCGATGGCGGCGCCGTTTTCGCAACAGGCGGTGCCGATCGAGTACACGACGTACGTGATGCGCGGCAGCGCCTCCGGGCTGGAGCGGGTCATCCTGAGTCTGACGGCCGAATTACCGCTGGCGGCGTCGGCCCAGACGACCTCCCGTGCCGACGTCGCGTTCGTCGTGCGCTCGGTGACGGACGGCCGGGTGGCGGCGAGCGGCCAGGATACGATGGCGTTGCCGTCGGGGCATGAGCCTCGCGAAACGACGGGAACAGGCGCGTACCGGGTGCAGTTCGACATCCCTCCGGGCGAATACCTGATGCGCGCGATCGTGCGCGAGCCAGGGGGTCTGGTCGGCAGCGCGGACCGCCGATTCGTCGTGCGTGCGCTCGACGGACCGTCGCTGACGGCTGGCGACCTCGTCCTGAGCGCTGCGCCGGGCGACTTGCCCGTGCGTCCCGTCGCGTTCACCGGCGACGGCCTCAGCGGCGTCCTCGCGTTGTACGGTCGCACGCCGGAGCAGGTGCGCACGGCGCGCGTTGCCGTCGACCTTGTTCCGATCGGCGAGACCAGCGGTGTCGTGTCGGGCTCCTGCGACCTGCAGGAAGTGCGGACGGCGGCGGGCGGCGTCTCGCAGGAGGCCAGAATCGACGTGCCGCTGCAGGGCATCGCGCCCGGCACGTATCTGGCCCGCGCGCGGGTGCTCGACGGGCCAGACGTCGCAGCCGAGGTGGTCCGCGAAGTCGAAATCAGGGCAGGCACCCGCCCGGTGACAACCGACATGGACGCCGGCGGCGGCTTCGATCCGCGGTTGATCGTCGATGGCGCGCTCGCGCGTGCCTTCATCACGAAGCTGACCAACGAATCTGCGCCGCTTGCGAACACCGCGTCCCGCGGCCTCGACCGCCTCGCGGCCCGCGACTACCCGGCGGCTGTCGCGGCGTTCCAGGCAGTGCTCGCGGATGACCCGCGTCAAGGCGATGCCGCGTTTCTGCTCGGGTGGGCCTTCCATGGCGCCGGCGACGACCGGCAGGCGATCAGCGCGTGGCGGCGCGCGGCGTTCATCAACCGCAGGCTCATTCCGGCGTACCTCGCGCTGGCAGAGGCATACGTTCGCCTGTCGCAGCCCGCCCTTGCCCTTCAGGCTCTGCATGCCGGCCTCGAGGCCGCGCCACAGGCGCCGGAACTGCTGAACATGCTCTCGCGCCTGGAGCGACAGTGACGGCCCGTACGCCCCGGCCCGTGATGTCGAGCGCAGCGCGGCGCGGCTACGCCGGACGGATCGCGGTGGCCCTGGCGGCGGTCGCGGCGATCACCAGCGCCCAGAACCTCCCGCCGAACGTGCTCTTGATTACGATCGACACGGTCCGGGCCGACCATATTGGCGCCTACGGAAGCCAGAAAGCCGCCACGCCGGCGATCGATCGTCTGGCGCGGGAGGGCGTGCGGTTTGCGGACGCCACGTCACAGGCGCCGCTCACGGGACCCGCGCACGCCGCCATTCTCACCGGCCAGTACCCGGCGCGGCTCGGCGTGCGCGACAACGCGTCGACGCCACTCCGGCCCGGCACCCCGACGCTCGCCACCCTGTTCAAGGCCGAGGGCTATCGGACCGCCGGCTTCGTTGGCGCGTTCATCCTGGGACCGGAGTATGGCTTCGGGCAGGGGTTCGAGACCTTCGACGCGACGTTCACCGGGTTCAACGCCGGGATGAAGCTGCAGGCGCAGCGCCGGGCCGGCGAAGTCACCACTGCCGCCCTCAAATGGCTCGGTCCGCAACTAGCCGGTCACTCGCGGCCCTGGTTTGCGTGGGTCCATTACTACGACGCGCACGCGCCGTACGATCCGCCTGCGCCGTTCAAGACCACGTTTCACGCGTCGCCGTACGATGGCGAAGTGGCGTACGTCGACAGCAACATCGCGAAGCTGATCGCGGCCATTGAGCAGGCCGGCCAGCTCGATCGCACGCTGGTCGCGGTGATCGCGGATCACGGAGAGGGGCTGGGCGATCACGGGGAGCAGGAGCATGGACTGTTCCTGTACGAGTCGGTGCTGCACGTACCGTGGATCATGCGCCTGCCCTCGCGTGCCTCGGCCGGCACGGTCGTCCAGACGCAGGTCCGCGCGATCGACGTCCTGCCGACGCTGGCCACCGCTGCCGGATTGCCGGCGCCGGCGGTTGACGGCCGCAATGTGATGCCGTTTGTCACCGGCACGCCGCCTCGCGACCCCGAGCCGTCGTACGCAGAAACGTACTATCCGAAGTGGCACTTTGGCTGGAGTGAGCTGAAGTCGATCCGGGTCGGCGACTGGAAGTACATCGACGCACCGAAACCGGAGCTGTACGACATGCGGTCGGATCGCGCCGAAGCGAGGAACGCGATCGACGCCCGGGGACCGCTGGCCGGAGGCCTGTCGGCCGCGATGGCCAAGCTGCAAAACGGGTTCGGATCCGCCGCAACCGCCGAGGCTCCGCAACCGGATCCGGAAACCCTGGCGCGCCTGCGCAGCCTCGGGTATGTCGGGATCGCCGCCCCTGCGGGCAGCGGGCGCGGGCCTGATCCGAAGGATATGGTACCGAAGCTCCAGCTGTTCAAGACCGGGATCTCCCGGGCGATCGACGCGCTTGGCCGGGACGATCCCGACTCGGCGATTCTGGAGCTCAAGAAGCTCGTTGCGATCAACGATCGATCCTACGAGCTGCACTTGTTTCTCGGCGACGCCTACGCCGCCCGGCACGAGTGGGATCGGGCGCTCGGCGAATATGCGGCTGCCCGTGTGCTGAACAGCCACAGCAGCGCGCCGTTCGTCTCGGAGGCGCGCGTCCACCTGGCGCGGCGCGATCTGTCGGCAGCGACGACGGCGATCGACCTGGCGGCGAAGCTCGAGCCGGGCGGGGGCGAGGTCGCGCTGGTGCGCGGCCTGATCCTGGACGCCGAAGGCCGCGGCAGCGATGCGATCGCGCAATACGAGACGGCGATCCGCGTGAACGGGTCCGATACGCAGGCGCGCGCCAACCTGGCCGGCACGGCGATGGACCTGCGGCGGTATGATCTCGCGAGAACGGAGTTCGAAGCGCTGCTCGCCCTGGGTTACCGCCCGTCGCGTATGCACTTCGGCCTGGCGCAGGTGGCCGAAGCAACAGGCGACACCCGAAAAGCCGTCGCCGAGTATCGCCGGGCGCTGCAACTCGAGCCGGCCTTTGCACCCGCCAGAACGGCGCTGTCACGACTTGGCCAGTAGGAGCGTTGTATGGTGCTGCTCGTTCTCGCGCTTCAGGTCACGCTCGCCGCGGCGCAGCCGGTTGCCGAGATCGACACCGGCAAGCTGAAAGGCACCGTTGCACGCCTGGCCTGGTCCCCCGACGGCGCCACCTTCTACCTTCAGACGATTGAACGCGACCGTGCCGGCAACATCACCGCCGTCACGCACTATCTCGTATCGCCGACGTCCAGGGACCCCAAACGCGTCGATCAAGAACCGCCCTGGGCCGCGGCGTACTGGCTGTGGAAGTCAGGTCAGACCGCGCCGGGCGCCGCGCAGTTCAAGATCGACGTGAAGGAGGACGAGCAGATCGTTCACTCGACCGCGTCGCCGACGGGTGGCGCGCTCGCCAAAGGCGGCACCCCCAACCCCAACCAGGGCACCACGGTTGAGGACGTGGCGAGCGCGGCAGACCAGACGCAACACCTGCTCGTGCGAACGCTGAAGGTCCGGAACGAGACGATCGGCGTCTGGGTCAACGAACCGGTGCTTCCCGGCCTCACCTTTGGATGGGCGCCGGCGCCGCTTCGGCTGCTGGCGTTCGCGCGGCGCGACCGGAAAGACGGCGGACCAATTCTCGTGATGAACGAAGCCGGCGAGACGCAGGAACTCTCCGGCCCCAGGGCAGCGATCCTGCCGGCGTGGTCCGATGACGGGAAGCGGCTCGCCTGGCTGGAGCGCAAAGATCGCAAGAAACTGCAGCTGCTGATCGCGGAGATCTCGCTGCAGTAGCGGCTCAGGCGGCCTGCATGATGAAGGGCATCGTGTTCGCCGTGATGGCTGCGTTCCTGGCCGCGCAGGACCAACCGCCGCCACCCACCTTCCGCGCCACCACCGACGTCGTGGAAGTGGACGTCAGCGTGCGCGACAAGACCGGGACGTTCGTCACCGACCTCTCGGTCGATGACTTCCTGGTCGAAGACAACGGTCAACCGCAGCGCATCGAGCAGCTCTATCTGCACGTGGCGGGTCGCCCTGGATCGACCGCCGCCGGTTCGAACTCGTCGGCGGTGGCCGCGCCGCCGGGAATGACAGCCCGGCGCGTGTTGGTGGCCGTCTTTGACAGCGACCACTTGTCCGCCGGCGGCTTCAAGCGAGTGCAGCAGGCGGTCGCGACGCTCTTCGCGTCGCAGTTCACGGAGAGCGTCGACCTCGGCGCCGTCGTGACCGACGGCCGGGTGGTCAACAACCGGCTGACCAGCAGCCGTGAGGAACTGCTGAAAGCGGTGAAGGACGCCAGGCCGGGCACGGCGAAGACCGCACGGGTCATCGAAGAACGGCAGTGGCCGCGCATGAGTGAGATCGAAGCGCTCCGGATCCAGGTCGACCGGGACGATCACGTTCGACAGGAAGTCATTCGCCGGGCGCTCGAAGACGAGCCGAACGGGCGATCCGAGCTGGTCGACAGTGCGGTTGATCTCAAGGCGGCCGACCTCACCGCCACCACGCAGGCTCGGGCAAATCGGACGCTGCAGCTCACGACGACGCTGATGAGCGGTCTCGACGCGGTTCCGGGCCGCAAGAGCGTCGTGCTCCTGACCGAGGGGTTTCTCGCGGATCAGTCGTGGCCACTGGTGAAAAACGCCGTGGCCCTTGCGGCGCGCGCTGACGCCCGCGTGTATACGCTGGATGCCCGCGGCCTCGACCGGGGAGTGCGGTCGGGGCTGGACGTCAACCCTGGAGGTCAGGACGCTGGTCAACGGCTGCTCGAGCAAATGGACTTCGGCGGCGACGCGATGAACAGTCTCGCTGTGGACACCGGCGGGTTCGTCGTCCGCAACGTGAACGACTTCGCGCGGGCGGTGACCAGGATCGGCGATGACTCGAACAATTACTACGTCCTCGGGTATCGGCCGGCCGCCCGGCCGGACGGCACGTTCCATACACTGAGGGTCCGCGTGACGCGCCCCGACGTCGCAGTCCGCGCGCGTCGTGGGTATCTGGCCGCACCTCGGCCGGCGCGGATCGCCACGAGTGCGCCGACGGCCGGTGCCGAACCCGGCGTGACGCCGGAGACCGGAACGACGGCGGCGCTGCCCGAGGCGGTCGAAACCATCTCCCCGGGAAGTCTGGCTGACGCGCGAGCGACCAGCCTGCCCCGGGCGCAGGGGCGCCGCGTGCGGCCGGACGCCCAGAGTCATGTCGAGCGGCTTCTGCAGGGCGACGCCGGCGACGCGGCGGCCAAGGCCGGATGGGACGCATATGAGCGCGGCGATGTCGAGGCCGCGCGGGAGTCGCTCTCAACCGCCGCGGCGAGCGGCTCGGCGAGACCATGGGTTCACTACGCGCTCGGTATGTCGGAATATGCGCTGCGTGAATTCCGGGAGTCGGCGACCGAGTGGGAGGCGGTGCGGCGCGCGGCGCCGGAATTCGAGCCGGTCTACTTCGACCTCGTCGACAGCTACCTGCAGCTGAAGGATCAGGATCAGGCGGTCCGAATCCTTCGTGCGGCGCAGGAGCGATGGCCCGGCGACCCGGACGTGTTCAACGCGCTCGGCGTGGTGCACACCTCCCGCGGATCGCTCGATGACGCGGTCAAATCCTTTCAGCGCGCAATCGCCGTTCGGCCCACCGAGTCAGTGGGCTACTTCAATCTCGCGCACGCGCTGGAACTGCGGTACGCGCGTTCGCGCCGATACGTCCAGCAACTCCGATCGTGGGTCTCGAACGAACGCGATCGCGCGGACGCCATCGAAACCTACCGGAAATATCTATCCCTGGGAGGCCCGCTGGAGCAATCGGCGCAGGAGGGACTGACGCGGCTGCAGTGGACGGCGGCGCCCCGCGATCGACACTGACTGGCGCCTATTTCAGCTTCTCCAGGATCGCCTTCGCGGTCGTTGCTTCAGGCGCCGTCGGAGCCACGCTGACGAACCTGGTGAGGTCGGCCCTGGCGGCGTCGTTCTTCCCCAGCTCCATTTCGGTGATGCCGCGATAGTAGTAGGCGTCGGGCGCCTGCGGGAAGCGGCTGATCGCCTTGTTGAACCAGACGACGGCGTCGTCGGGCTTTTTCTGGTTGAGGAGGCCGATGCCGGCGTTCACGAAGACGGACGCGTCGGTGATCTTCGCCTCGTCGATCGAGGCGAGCAGCCGGCGGCTCTCGTCGGCGTCTCCCTGTTCGGCCAGGACGCTCGCCAGGAGCAGCTTGACGTCGATGTTGTCCGGATCCTTCGCGAGCGCGCTGCGCAGGTGCTCGATCGCGGGATCGAGCTGGTGCTCGGCGTAATACGTGCGCGCAATGTACGGCTCGACCTGATAGGCATCGGGGTGTTCCGTGAGGATGGTCTGATAGATCGCGCGTGCCTCGGTGTACTTCTGCTGCCTGACCAGATCCGCCGCGCGCTCGAGATCGGCGCGGATTTGCACGTTCGGATCGACGGCGGCCTTCTTCATCGTGACCGTCATCTGCGGGTTCGAGTCGTGCTCCTGAAACGATGCCGACTTCTTGACCGGCTCGTAGCCGGCCTTGTCGAAATCGAGGTTCCACGACCCGCCGTTGATGCCGGCGAACACCCACTCCCCTTTCTTGTTCGTCTTGACGGAGGGGCCGCCATTCGACTGGTTGCGCACGCCTTTGACGGTCACCCCTTCGATCGGCGACCCGGTCTCGTCGACGACCTTGCCGGCCAGGCGCCCCATGCCCCGCCAGTCCTGCGCGGCCGCCGGGCGGACGCCAATCAGCAGCGTGAACAGGAAGATCACAGCTGAGCTGCGCATGTACTTCATCGGAATCTCATCCAAAACGAAAGGCCCCGGGCCTGACAGCTCCGGGGCCTTTGCGCAGACAGTCGGACCGGTTCTAGAAGAAGAACCGGACGCCCAGGCGAGCGATGCGCGGCTGCATGATCTCCTGGACCGTGTTGTACGTCGTGAGGCGGGCATTGTATTGATCGCCCAGGATCGTCGCGGCGTTGAACAGGTTGAAGAAATCGACGTCGAACGCGGCGCTGGTCGACCCGAACTTGAACATCTTTTCAAGCCTGAGGTCGAAATCTGCGACCGGACTGAGCCGGAACGTATCAACCGCGCTCGTCAGCAGCAGCGTCTTGTTGTTCAGCACCGGGTCGTGGCTCGCGACCTTGTCGCGGTACCACGGCTCGCCGTAGCCCTGCCGCACGATGAGGTTGGCGCCGACGTCAATCCCCCACGGGCCCTGATACATGCCGTTCGCCGTCATCTGATACTTCGGCGGCAGCAAGTAGATATTGCTCTTGCCGCTCCCGCTCGTTTTCTCCACAACCGGGCCGCCATTCACGTTTGGACCCGATAGTGTGGTGCCCGAGAGCGACCACTCGCTGCTCGCGTACGGCGACCGCGTCGGATCGAGGATCGCATCAGCGGCGCTGAAGTACTCGTTCCAGCTGGTCGACGCGAATCCAACCCGGCCCATCCAGTGGTTCGACATGCGCTTGGTCGCGCTCAGTTCGAAGCTGAGATACCGCTGGTAGTAGTCCGGCCGATTCTCGACGGTGTATCCACCGCCGGCGGTCGTGCCGAGCGACGTATAGTACGGGACGCTGACCGTACCGACGTTCGCGAACGTGCCGGTGAAGGTCCCCGACTGCGTGTAGCCCGTCACGCCGTTCGGCGGTTCCCAGAGAAAGTTGTTCATGTGGCGGTACGTGAACGTCGCGCTGACGCCGAAGTTCGGCATCAGCTCGCGGTCGGCGCCCGCCATGAACTCCTGCGTGCGCGGCGCCGTGATATTGCCGACCTTGTTGTTCGTCGTGAACACGCCAGGATTCTTGAGGTTGAGATTTTGGGCGTAGGCGGGATGGGCGATATCGATCTCGCTCGGATCCGCGAGACCGTTGCAGCCATTCACGCCGACGGTCACACAAGGCTGTCCGTTCGTCTGTTTGTCGACCGTGTAGTAGTAGACGAACGTATACGGCTGGATCGTCGAGACGAACGCCGCCTGGTTCGCGGGCAGCTGCGAGGCGAACATGGCGTAGCTCGCGCGTGCGACCGTCTTTCGGGACTCGTCCAGTGCATAGGTAGCGCCGACCCGCGGCGTCAGGTTATTGAAGTCGAACACGTTGTTCTGCGCCGGAGTGTTCACGGTCGGGAGGAACTGCGTGAATCCCGGCACGCCGGGCGTCGTCGTCGGCAGAATCGAGGACGTTTGATGATCGAAGCGGACACCGGCCGTGATCGTCAACCGGTCCAGCGAGATCGTGTCTGTCGCATACGCTTGCGTGTACTTGCCGACCGTTGACAGCAGGTAGTCGTACTGAACCGCCGCCCCGAGGTTCGGATACCCCAGCCAGTAGGTAATGATGTTGTTGCCGTTCACGGCGCTGTCGGACGCGACCGGGGTCCGCCGATACGAGAAGCCGAACTTCAGTTCGTGTTTGCCCGCAAAGTAGCTGCCGTCGCCGGCGCCGTAGTACTGCGGGCGCTGCGTGTTGTACATGTAGTACGAGTTGTGGTGCACGCCGCCGTCATCGACGTACCACGCCTTGTTGCCACCTTCCGGCACGAGCTGGAATCCACCGCTGATGTACGCGTACCGCGCGGCGAGGAAGAGGTTCTGGCCGACCACGAAGTTGCCTTCACCCTTGTAGTACTTGGTCGGACCGCTCTGGTCATAGGTCGTCTCCGGAGGGAACAGCGGGCTCGCACCCCGGCCGTACTTCAGTTTGTTCCCCTCGAAGAAGGTGAAGTTCGCGCGGACGCTCGGGTTCACCTGGCCATCGACCTTGACGGCGTAGTTCTTCAGGATCGTTTCGTCCGGCGTGCCGGCCAGGGTGAGGATGCGCGGGTGGGTTTCGCCAAGGGTGCCCCATGCCCACAGCCGATCCTTGAGAATCGGGCCGCCGAGATCGAACCCGTAGTCCTTGTAATAGTCGGTGCGGTTGCCACAACCCTGCGTGTAGTTGCTGGCGAGGCAGGCCGGATTCGATCCGCCGACGGTGCCCCCGCCGGTCGCCGCGCTCTTAGCGAGCGTCGGATCCATGTTGTTGCCCTGCAGACTCTCGTTCTCGAAGTAGTACCGGGCGTTGCCGTGCGGGCTATTGCTCCCCTTCTTCAGCACGAGGTTCAACTGCACGCCCGGGGTGGGGCTCTGAGCGTTCGCCCCGCCGGTCGTGATCGACATTTCCTGGAACATATCGAAGTCGTAATACGTCGGCGTCGCGCCGGTGGCACCCATGTCGGTGACGGGCACCCCGTCGATGTTCCAGGTGTTGTCCGTGCCCATCGAGCCTTTCCCGAGATAGCTCGACTGCTGGCCGGATTCCGACCCGCCGACGTTGACGCGGTCAACGAAGATCGTCGGCACCGTCTGCATGACGACCCACGGATCCCGCGCCGTCGGAATGTTCTGGAGCTCTTCAAGGGTGATGTTCGTGGTCGTGGTCTCGCGCTTGACGTCGATGATGGGCGTCGCCGCGGTGACATTCACCGTTTCGGTGGTCCCCGCTATGGAGAGCCGCACGAGCAGCGGCGTTGCCGCGCCAGTGCCGACCACGACCTGGGTGTTTGTGTAGGGGGCGAAGCCCTGCAGTGACGCTTTCACCGTGTAGGTGCCGACGGACAAGTTCAGGAAATGCGCCTGACCCTGTGCGTCGGCGACTTCCGTCTGGTTGACCGGGCCGGCGAGATCCACGCTGACGCCTGGTAACCGTCCGCCGGTGGAGTCTTCGACGGTGACATCGATCCGTCCCGTGAAGACCTGCGCCGACGTCGAGGCCGCGAAACCCAGGACAAACAGGGTCGCCGCCAGCCACGTGGCGCGTGGGGCGATCTTACAGTTCATGCGTCTGCTCCTCCTCTGAGAGCCGATGGTGAAACCGCAAGCGCGTGCCTGTCGTTCGAAACCAAAAGTTTGAAGCACGCCGCGCACATCATAACTCCAGAGCTGGAAGGTCAAGCGCAAATCGACGTGCGATTTCGGGCATTGGCCGGACAGTGATCCAAAAAGCGGAAGTACCGGATATGCCTTTGCCAAAAGGACGACCCTTATAATCGCGTCGTGGTGCTGCTGGCGCCTGTCGTGGTCGCGGCCGCCCTGTTCCAGGTCCAGACCGGCGCGAGCCGTCTGATGCTTGCCACGGTCACCGACCCGCGGGGGCGCACCATTGTGGACCTCGGCCCGGACGATTTCGTCGTGCAGGAGGCCGCAGCCACCCGCGAGATTCTGTCCGTTCGCATCGCCGACTACCCGATCGTCGTACTTCTCGACGCGACCGCGACGCCGGAGGACTTCGCCCTCATGCAGCGCGCCGCGGTCCATTTCATCGAGCGGCTGGGCAATGATCGGGCGGTCATCGCCGGCACGCTCGGGCGCGCGCCGGCCTTACTGACGAGCTTCGAGGACGACCGTCAACGCGTTCTCGACCGCATCGGGGGGGTGCAGCCACCCCTGACGGCGCCCGGCGGCGGCAGCGATGCAGCAGGCACGGGGTCCACGGCGAACCGGGCGTTGGCCGGAGCCGCCATGGCTGCGCGGGCGCTGCACGCCACCGGCTCCCTCTTCTCGTCGATTGTGATTCTGTCCGCCAGTCCGGACGAGGCCGGGGAGACGAACCCGGCTCTCGTGGCACCAATCGTCGAGAGCGGCACGATTGTCCACGTGATCGCACTGGAGCCGGCCGTAACGGGCGACCGCGTCGCCCCGGCCCTTCGAACGATCGTCGGCCAGACGCGCGGCGAACTGACGCCGATCTACGCCGCGGCGTCGTACCAGGCGGCGCTGGACCGCCTGACCGACCGGCTGGGGAGCGAGATCCTGATCGAGTATCTGGTGCCGCCCGGATCGAAGCCGGCCGACGCCAAGGTGGGCATCCGCGTGCCGGGCGCGCGGGTGCGCGGCCTCGGCGTCGCCCCGAAATGATCAGCGGCGCTTCTGTGCTTCCTCGATCAGCCGATTCAGGTTGGGGTAATCCGGCTGGAGTGATTTGGCGGCAGTAAACTCTTTGACCGCCTCGTCGAAGCGCCCGGCACGGGCGGCAATGACGCCCAGGCGGACATGCGATTGCGCATCCGATGGTTGAAGCGCCAGTGCGGCGTTTAAGGCTTCGATCGCGTTCTGCGTCCGTCCCCGCGCCAGCTCGAGCCAACCGAGCGTCGATTGGTCGCGCGCGACGTCGTTGAAGGTGTGCAGACTCTCGACCCATTCCTCCTGCGCCCGATTCAGCGCGACGCCGACGACGCCGTCGAGCGCCGCAATACCGCGGTCCAAAAGCGCGGCTGCCGCGCGGATCCGGACCACGCGGGCAGGGTCCGTCAGATGAGCCGCGATCACGACGGTGGTCCGATCGTTCACGACCGAGCCCAGTGCCTTGACCGCCGCCGCGCGAACCATTGCTTCCGCATCGCTGGCCGCGCCGATCAGTGAATTGACCGTGACCGCGTCTGGTTCCCGCGATTCGGCGGTTTGTGCCCTGACGATCAGCTGCCCGGCGAATTCCGCCGCGCTCGCGCGAATGAGGGCACCGTGCGACCGATCGATGGCGAGGCGCGCGGTGTCAGGCAGCGCGGACGTATCGCCGGCAGCCGCGGCATAGAGCGTATCGGACATTGCCACCGTGGCGAGCCGGCGCGGACGGTTGCCGTACCACTGATCCATCGTCGCCCCGGCCCATTCCGGCGATTTGTCTTCGTGACAGGTCGTGCACGCGTTGGGGACGCCATACCGCGCCGTCAGCTCGGGAACCGGCGGCTGGAACGTGTGATCCCGCCGTCGCGTAATCAGCCGCCAGTTCACGTCGCTCATGTGGCACTCGATGCACCGGCTGCCGGGCGACTCGACCCGATGATGCGTATGCGCCGGGTTGTTGGCGAGCGTTTTATGGCACTGGGTGCAGAGCCCGTCGCTTTCCCGGGTGTGCGAGCCGTCTGGCGCCTCGACCGGCACCTTCAGCATGTGCGCGTTGTCCGGCCCGTGCATGCGGTGGCAGCTCGTACACGTCGCCTGACCGCTCCGGAAACAGCCGCTCAGCGTCAGCGCCTGCGGGCGATTGAAGCGGCTGGGACGGCCATCCGGCCAGAACTCGCCTTGCGGGTCGGTGTCCGGAAAGCGCTCGCTGACGAGGAACGGCACCGCGTAATCCTCGTACCGATCGCCGGGCTTGAACCCGAAGAACGCATTTTCTTTGTTGCCATGACAATAGCCGCACGCATCAAATGACTGCCGTGTGGGTGCCTTGGCCGGAGAGAAGATGTGCAATTGAGCGGCGGAGGGGTTCGTCGGCGCATGCTCCGGATCCCGGTCCCACTGCTGCGCCACGGCGAGGTGGTCGGCGCCGGGACCGTGGCACGCTTCGCAACCGATGCCCATTTCAGTCCAGGTGGTGTGATAGGTGCGCGTTTTCGGGTCGTAGTTCCGGGCCAGGTTGGTCGCGTGACAGTTCACGCAGGTGATGTTCCAGATTTGCCGCAGATCCTGTGTGGGATGATCCGGTACGGGCGCGATTTCCTTCCAGTCCAGCCACCGCTTCGACTCAACGTGCCAGAAGACTGGCAGTACGTAGATCCGCCCGTCGGATAACGTCGACAGGTAGCCCTGAAAGCGTCGCGCGCCGAGTGTGTAGTCGACTTTGAACCTTTCGGCCG